>NZ_JARUXD010000001.1:0-98680 GCF_030433875.1 Curtobacterium sp. PsM8
CCCCCCCCCCCCCCCCCGCGGGGGCCGGGCGGGGGGCCCCCCCCCCCCCCCGCGGCCCCCCCCCGCCCCTGGGGGCCGGGGCCCCCCCCCCCCCCCCCCCCCCCCCGGCCCACCTGCTCGCCTGACGCGGCCGGCCAGCCGGGCGCGCCAGCCCACGGGCGCACGCCGAGCCTCGGCTGGGCGGACACTTTCCGGCGTCCGGACGGCGAAAGACGTCCGCGGGGCCGAGTCTCGGCCGCGCGGGCGGCAGCGGCGCGAGCCGCGCTACGCCGTCGGCGTGTCGACCGCGCCGCCGTAGCGACGGTCGCGGCTGGCGTACTCCTCGATCGCACCCCACAGGTCGGTGCGTCGGAAGTCGGGCCAGAGCCGGTCGAGGAACACCATCTCGGCGTACGCCGACTGCCACAGCAGGAAGTTGCTCGTCCGCTGCTCCCCCGAACTGCGGAGGAACAGGTCGACGTCCGGCAGCTCCGGCACGTACAGCCGCTTCGCCAGGGTCTTCTCGGTCACCTGGCTCGGCTTGAGGCGTCCCGCGGCGACGTCGTCCGCGATGGACCGCACCGCGTCGGCGATCTCGTTCCGGCCGCCGTAGTTGACGCACATCGTCAGCGTCAGGACGTCGTTGCCGGCCGTCATCTCCTCGGCGGTCTGCAGCTCGTCGATGACACTGCGCCAGAGCTTCGGGGTGCGCCCGGCCCAGCGGACCCGCACGCCCCACTCGTGCAGCTGGTCGCGGCGGCGGCGGATGACGTCGCGGTTGAAGCCCATGAGGAACCGGACCTCTTCGGGTGAGCGCTTCCAGTTCTCGGTCGAGAAGGCGTACGCGGACACGTGCGTGACACCGATCTGGATCGCACCGGCGACGACGTCGAGCAACGAGGCCTCACCCGCCTTGTGCCCCTCGATCCGGGTGAGGCCGCGCTGGTTCGCCCACCGGCCGTTGCCGTCCATCACGATCGCCACGTGGCCGGGCACGAAGCGCTTCGGGATCGCCGGGGGCTGCTCGCCGGTCCAGTCGACCGGCAGGAAGGGGCCCGGTTCGGCAGCGGGACGGCGAGGGCTCATGCGCGGGTTCCTCCGAGGGCAGGGTCGTGGTCGTCCGGTGTCGGCACGGCAGGCGCCGGCACCGCTGCGACCGCCGCCGGCACACCACCGGGGTGCGGGGCGAGCGGTGACGGGTGCTCGGTGCGGTCGACGTGCGGCAACGAACGGAGCGATCGTTCCAGGTGCCACTGCGCGTACGCCGCGACCACGCCGGAGGCCCGCGATCTCGTCCGCTCGTCGGTCACGTCGACGCTCCCCCAGTCCCCGGCGAGCAGCTGTCCGAGGACGGCGAGTGTCGCCGGGTCCAACCGTGGCGTGCCGGGAGGCGCGGCCGAGTCCGCCACGACCCCACCGAGCTGCACGACGAACGCCGAGTGCGGCCCGGGCTCCCCGGTGACCGCGCAGTCGCTGAACGAGGGTGCCCACCCGGCGATGCTCATCGCGCGGAGGAGGTACGAGTCGAGGGTCGCACTCGGCTGGTGCTCCCCGCGCGACAGCGACCGCAGCGCTCCGACGAGCAACAGGTACTGCTGCAGCCCCGCGTCCGCCTCGCTCAGTCGGTCGGCGGTCTCGACCATCGCACTCGCCGCGGTGTACGCGCCGTAGTCGGCGACGATCCGGGCTCCGTACGCGCCGAGGGACTCCGCCTGCGTGACGATGTCGAGCGAGCGGCCCTCGTAGAACTGGGCGTCGACGACCATGAAGGGTTCGAGCCGCGAGCCGAACTTCGACGCGGTCCGGCGCACGCCCTTCGCGACGGCGCGGATCTTGCCGTGCTCCCGGCTGAGCATCGTGACGATGCGGTCGGCCTCACCGAGCTTGTGGGTGCGCAACACGACGCACTCGTCCCGGTACAGCGGCATGGACCCAGTATCCCCCGCTCCGCCGACACCTCCGCCCGCTCGCCGAGGTCGCACGACCCGCCGCGTGGCGATCGCCGAGGTCGCGGGAACTGCCGGCGCGGCGGCCGCCAGACGGCAGGATGCGCGACCTCGACGCAGGCCCGGCGGGCGGGCCGCCGGGCCGCACCGGCGGGGAGGCCGGGGGCGGGCCCCCCCCGCGCCGCCCGTCCCGTCCCGACGCGGGTCAGGCGGAGACGAGCTCCGGCGCACCCGAGGCCGCGCCGGCGCGGACCGCGCGGTTCACGGCGGAGACGATCGCCTTGAGCGACGCGGTCGCGATGTCGGCGTCGATCCCGACGCCCCACAGCCGCACGCCGTCGACGTCGAGCTCGACGTAGGACGCCGCCTGCGCGTCACCCGAGGCGCTCATCGTGTGCTCCGAGTAGTCGTACAGCGTGACCGAGACACCCTGGTCCGCCATCACGGACAGGAACGCGTCGATCGGGCCGGTGCCGACGGCCTCGGCCGCGACGGAGCCCTCGTCGACACGCATCGCGACCGACAGCTTGGTCGTGCCGTCGAAGTCGCTCGACGTGGCGGTCTTCGTGATCTCGTACCGCCCCCACTTGTCGTCGTCGACGTGGGCGGGCAGGTACTCGTCGTGGAACAGGTCCCAGATGCGCTCCGAGGTGAACTCGCCGCCCTCGGCGTCGGTGCGCTGCTGCACGACGCCGCTGAACTCGATCTGCAGCTTGCGGGGCAGGTCGAGCGCGTGGTCGGTCTTCAGCAGGTAGGCGACGCCGCCCTTGCCGGACTGCGAGTTGACGCGGATGACGGCCTCGTACGAACGCCCGATGTCCTTCGGGTCGACCGGCAGGTACGGCACCGCCCAGACGACGTCGTCGACGCCGACGCCCTCGGCGGCCGCGCGGGCCTCGAGCGCTTCGAGGCCCTTCTTGATGGCGTCCTGGTGCGAGCCGCTGAAGGCCGTGTAGACCAGGTCCCCGGCCCACGGCTGGCGCTCCGGCACCGGCAGCTGGTTGCAGTACTCGACGGTGCGCTTGACCTGGTCGATGTCCGAGAAGTCGATCTGCGGGTCGATGCCCTGCGTGAACAGGTTCATCCCCAGCGCGACGAGGTCGACGTTGCCGGTCCGCTCGCCGTTGCCGAACAGGCAGCCCTCGATGCGGTCGGCGCCGGCCATGTAGCCGAGCTCGGCAGCAGCGACGGCGGTGCCCCGGTCGTTGTGCGGGTGCAGCGACAGGATGACGTCCTGGCGGTGGGCGAGGTTGCGGGACATCCACTCGATCGAGTCGGCGTAGACGTTCGGGGTCGCCATCTCGACGGTCGCGGGCAGGTTGATGATGACCTGGCGCTCGGGCGTCGGCTCGAAGACCTCGAGGACGGCGTTGCAGATCTGCACCGCGACCTCGAGCTCGGTGCCCGTGTAGGACTCCGGCGAGTACTCGTAGTAGACGGTCGTGTCGTGCTGCAGCCGTGCCTCGGCCGCCTTGCACATGTGCGCTCCGGAGACGGCGATGTCGACGACGCCCTGCACGTCGGTGCGGAACACGACCTCGCGCTGCACGATGCTCGTCGAGTTGTAGAGGTGCACGATGGCCTGCTTCGCGCCGTCGATCGCCTCGTACGTGCGGTCGATGAGGTGCTCGCGCGCCTGGGTCAGGACCTGGATCGTGACGTCGTCGGGGATCGCGCCCTCGTCGATCAGCGACCGGACGAAGTCGAAGTCGGTCTGCGAGGCACTGGGGAACCCGACCTCGATCTCCTTGTAGCCCATCCGGACGAGCAGGTCGAACATCGCCCGCTTGCGTTCGGCGTCCATCGGGTCGATGAGCGCCTGGTTTCCGTCACGCAGGTCGACGGCACACCAGCGGGGCGCACGGTCGATCTGCTTCGTGGGCCAGGTGCGGTCGGGCAGGTCGACGGTGATCTGCTCGGAGAAGGGGACGTACTTGTGGATCGGCATCCCGGAGGGGCGCTGCGCGTTCTGCATCGGTTCGCTTTCGTCGGTGTGGTTGCGGTGCGGCCACGACGGACTCCGCGACGAGGTGGGCCGGTTGTCAGGCCTCGTCGCGGCGACGAAGGAGGAGGAGTGCCGAGTACATCGGGTTCACGCTAGCACCGGAGCGCCCGAACGGTGCACCGTGTGACGGACGGACCACGGGACGGACGGGGGGGCCCGGCCCCCCCGGGCCCGGGGCGCCCCGCCCGGCCCCCCCCCCCCCCCCGCCCCGGGGGGCCCCCCCCGGGCCCGCGCCCCCGCCCGGCGGCGGCGGCCGCCCCCCCGCGCCGGCCGCGGCCCGGCGGCGCCCGCCCGGGCGCGCGCGGGCCCGCCCCGCGCCGCGCCGCGGGCCGGGGGCCGCGCGCCCCGCCCCCCCCCCCCCCCCCCCGGCCACCCCCCCGGCGGCGGCGACGGACCGGGGGGCCGTCACCCCCACGGTGACGGCGGCCTCACCGGCGGTCGCCACTCAGTCGACCGCCAGCGCCTCCGTCGGCGGTACGCGCATCGCCCGCCGGACCGGCGCCACGGTGGCGACGACCGCCAGGACGAGCGCCCCGACCACCACGATCGCGATCGTCGTCAGCGGCAGCACCGGCGTGGTGGCGCCGAGCGTGCCGAGGAGCGTCTGCCCGCCGAGCCACCCGTAGGCGGTGCCGAGCACGAGCCCGGTGACGACGGCGGCGACGACCATCTGGACGGCCTCGGTGACGATCATCCGCCGGACCTGCGCGCCGGTCAGTCCGAGGACACGGAGCAGGCCGAGCTCCCGGCGGCGCTGCAGCACGCCCAGGGCCAGCGCGTTGACGACCCCGACGGCCGCGATCACGGCCGAGAACCCGACGATGACGCTGACCACGGCGTCGAGCTGCACGAAGAAGCTGCGCTGTTCGGCGAGCATCGCGGGCGTGATGCCGCTCTGCCCGGACAGGGCGGACTCGGTGACGTGCTGCATGATCCCGAGCGCGACGGCGAAGGTGACGAGCAGCGTGACGCCGATGACGAGCCCGATGGTGGCGCGGGCGGTGCGAGCGGGGGCGCGCATCGCGTTCCGGCCGGCGAGCAGGACCACGGGGTCGTGGGACCCGATCCGCCCGATCGCCTGCAGGACCGGCGGCATCACGATGGTGGCGCCGACCGCGACCCCGGCGAACGAGACGAACCCGCCGAGTGCCGCGGGCAGGACCGCCAGGGGCGTCGCCGCGCTGAGGGCCAGTCCGACCAGGGCGAGCAGCGCTCCCGCGGCCATGAGCAGGATCGCCCAGACCTTCCGGGCGGTGCCGGTGCGGACGTCCTCGTGGCTCGGCTCGACGCTCGAGGACAGCGCCTGCAGCGGGGTGACGGTGAGCACTCGTCGGGAGCCGGCGGCGAAGGCACCCCAGGTGGCGAGGACGACGGCGACCACGGGCAGCACGAGCTCCCACGGCAGGAGCGTGTAGGAGCGGTCGGGCAGGAAGCCGTTGCCGCGGAGCACGGCGACGAACAGCGCGGCGAGCCCGGTGCCGACGACGGCGCCGATGAGCCCACCGAGCAGGCCGACGACGAGTCCGGTGCGGGTGATCCGGGCACGGAGCGAGGCCCCGGTCGCGCCGACGAGCCGCTGGAGCGCGATCACGCGGGTCTGCCCGGCGATGAGCGTCGCGCAGGTGTTCGCGGTGACGATGGCGCCCACGTACAGGGCGATGCCGAGGGCCAGCCAGCCGATCACCGACAGCACGGCCTTGACCGAGCTGATGTCGTCGAGGCCGGTGGCGGACATCGCCTCGGTGACGATGCCCGGGGCGATGACGAGCGCGGAGCCGAAGGTCGTGCCGAGGGCGGCGACCAGGATCGTCGGGGCGAACTGCCGGACGCCGTTCATGCTGCCGGTCACGCTGCCGCCTCCATCCCGAGCATCGTGGCGGAGATCTCGGCGGCACCCATCCGGGGCCGGTCGTCGACGACGCGGCCGTCGGCGAGGAACAGGATCCGGTCGGCGTTCGCGGCGGCCACCGGGTCGTGCGTCACCATGACGACGCTCTGGCCCCACTCGTCGACGGCACCGCGGAGGATCGCGAGCACGTCACGGCCGGTCCGCGAGTCGAGCGCCCCGGTCGGCTCGTCCGCGACGACGACGGCCGGACGCGAGGCGAGGGCGCGGGCGATGGCGACGCGCTGCTGCTGGCCGCCGGAGAGTTCGTGCGGCCGGTGGGTCAGGCGGTTGCCGAGCCCGAGCATCTCGACCAGGCGGTCGATCCACGCGGTCTCCTCGCGGTCCGGCTTGTGCCCGCCGAGCAGGAACGGCAGCCGGATGTTCTCGCTGACGTCGAGCGTCGGCACGAGGTTGAACGACTGGAACACGAACCCGAGGCGGCGGCGACGGAGTTCGGTGAGCTCCCGGTCGCCGAGCCCGGTGATGTCCGTGCCGTCGATCGTGATGCGACCGCCGGTGACCTGGTCGAGGCCGGCGGCGACGTGCATGAGCGTGGACTTGCCGGAACCGGACGGGCCCATCACCGCGGTGAACTCACCGGCGCCGATGTCGACGCTGACGTCGTCCAGCGCCGTCACCCGGCGCGCGGCGTCACCGTAGTGCTTGGAGACATGGTCGAGACGGATGATCGGAGCGTGGTTGGTCATGACTCCACGATCGCGTCCGGGAGGCCCGTGCCGCGTCCGCCGTCCGGCTCCGGTCCGTCATCCCCGCGGTGGGCATCCCGCGTCGGGGTCCGCCGAGCGGATGAGGGTCAGTCGCCCTTGGTGACGAGGCCGTGCTCGTGCGCGAACACGACGAGCCGTACCCGGTCGCGCAGCTCGAGCTTCGTCAGGACCCGCGAGATGTGGGTCTTCACGGTCGCCTCGCTCACGTACTCGTGGGCGGCGATCTCGGCGTTGCTGAGGCCCCGGGCAGCCAGGTCGAAGATCTCGCGCTCGCGCGGGGTCAGTCCGGCGAAGGCCGCGGGCACCGTCGAGCGCAGGTCGGCCGGGTCCTCGTAGCGGCGGAGGAGCTCGCGGGTGGCCGAGGCAGCGAACACCGTCGTGCCGGCGTGCACGGTGCGGATCGCCGCGAGCAGGAACTCCGGGTCGGCGTCCTTGAGCACGAACCCGCTCGCTCCGGCACGGATGGCCTTGGCGGCAGCCTCGTCGAAGTCGAACGTGGTGAGGACGAGCACCTTGGCGTCGGACCCGCTCGAGACGATGTCGGCGGTGGCGCTGATGCCGTCCTTGACCGGCATCCGGATGTCCATGAGCACGACGTCCGGGCGGTTCCGGCGGACCAGTTCGATGCCCTCGGCTCCGTCGCCGGCCTCCCCCACGAACTGCAGGTCCGGCTGGGACCCGATGAGCATCCGGATGCCGGTGCGGAACAGGGCCTGGTCGTCGACCAGGGCGACGCGGATGGGCGCTGCTGCGGGGGTGCTCGTGCTCGTGTCGGTCATCGCCTGCTCGTCATCAGTGGGTCGGGATCGTGGTGCGGGATCAGTGGGTCGGGATCGTGTTGCGGGGCATCTGCCCCGTCGACGGTTGCGCCGGCATCCGGACCGCCACCGCGAAGTCCTCGCCCCGGGGTCCGGCCGTCATGCTCCCGCCGGACATCGTGGCACGCTCCCGCATGCCGACCAGGCCGTGGCCGGTGCCGGGGCCGGGCCGGTCGTCCTCGGCGCGGCGGTTCACCACGTCGATCTCGACGGTGTCGGGCCGGTAGGTCAGGCGTGCCCGGACGGTGCTGCCGGGCGCCCCGTGCTTGTAGGCGTTCGTCAGGCTCTCCTGCACGATCCGGTAGACGGCGAGCTGCGTGGTGGTCGGCAGCGTCGACGGGTCACCCTCGCGCTCCACCTGCACCTCGAGTCCGACGTCACGCATCTGCCCGACCAGCCGCTCGATGTCGTCGACGTCGGGGGTCGGCGCGGTGCCCTGCTCGTGTCGGAGTGCCCCGAGCAGCTCGCGGACGTCGCCGAGGGCACGGCGGGCGGTCGCGCCGATCGTGTCGAGCGCCTCGTCGGCGACCGCGGGGTCAGCGCGGAGGGCGTAGCGCGCGCCGTCGGCCTGGGCGATCACGACCGCCAGCGAGTGCGCCACGATGTCGTGCATGTCCCGGGCGATCCGGACGCGTTCCTGCTCGATCGCGACGTTCCGGTCGGCCCGGGCGGCGTCGCGTTCGGCCAGCAGTTGGGCCTCCCGGCTCATCCGCGCCGACCGCCGGGCCCGGACGGCCAGGCCGGCGAGCCACGGCAGCAGCAGGACGGCCAGGACGACGACGAACCACATCGCGCCGTACTGGACGGCGCCCTTCACCGTCTCTTCGCCGCCGATCCCCCGGACACCGTAGATCTGGAAGCCGTAGAACACACCGGCGACGACTGCCCCGACGATCGCGGAGACGAGGCCCGCGATCCGGATGCGTCGGGTGCCGTAGACGCTCGTGGTGTAGAGCACACCGGGGATGAAGAGGTCGGCCACGTTGGTGGTCTGCAGCGACACCATCTGCAGGACGGCACCGATCCAGGCGATCACGAGGGCCAGCCCCGGAGCGACCCGGCGGAGTGCGAGGGCCAGGGTGAGGACACCGGTCGTCACGAGGCTCCAGGGACCCTCGCCACCCTGCGCCCAGAGGACGGCGACCACGCCGCCGAGCAGCAGCGCCGTACCGATGTCGACGGCGAGCTGGGTGCGGAGGACGGGACGGAACACCACCCCACGGTACGGCGCACGGCCGCTCGGCGCGTCCGACCGTGGGATGACCCGCGTCAGAAGCCCAGGCGGCCGAGCTGCTTCGGGTCGCGCTGCCACTCCTTGGCGACCTTCACGCGGATGTTCAGGTAGACGTGACGACCGAGCAGGCCCTCGATCTCGACCCGGGCGCGGGTACCGACGTCCTTGAGTCGGCCGCCCTTGTGCCCGATGACGATCGACTTCTGGCTGTCCCGCTCGACGAACAGGTTCGCGAAGATGCGGAGCGGACCGTTCGGGTCGTCGTCGGCGTCCGGCTCGACCATGTCCTCGATGACGACGGCGAGCGAGTGCGGCAGTTCGTCACGGACGCCCTCGAGTGCGGCTTCGCGGATCAGTTCGCCGATCCGCTCTTCGTCGGTCTCCTCGGTCACGGCGAGGTCGTCGTAGAGCTGCGGGGACTCCGGCAGCAGCGACACGACCTCGTCGATCAGGTCCTCGAGCTGCAGGCCCTCGGTGCCCGAGGTCGGGATGATCGCGTCCCACTCACGGAGGCGCGAGACCGCGAGCAGCTGCTCCGCGATCTTCTCCTTGCCCGAGCGGTCGATCTTCGTGACGATCGCGATCTTCTTCGCCCGGGGGTACTGGTCGAGCGTGTCGTTGATGAACCGGTCGCCCGGCCCGATCGGCTCGTTCGCCGGCACGCAGAAGCCGATCACGTCGACGTCACCGAGGGTGGACTGCACGAGGTCGTTGAGGCGCTCGCCCAGGAGCGTGCGCGGACGGTGCACACCGGGGGTGTCGACCACGATGACCTGGCCGTGCGGGCGGTGCACGATGCCGCGGATGGCGCGTCGGGTGGTCTGCGGCTTCGACGAGGTGATCGCGACCTTCTGGCCGACCAGGGCGTTCGTCAGCGTCGACTTGCCGACGTTCGGGCGACCGACGAAGGAGACGAACCCTGCACGGTAGGGGGTCGTCGCCTCGGGGGCGGTGTCGGGTCCGGAGTCGGTCATGGCGTTCGTGTTCCTGTCGTGGAGTGGTCGGAGTCGCCGAAGGCCTGCTCGGCGGACGCCAGGTCGGCGGTCCGCTCGGCGACCACGGTGATGAGGTGGCGTCGCTTGCCCTCGACGCGGTCCGCGATGAGCAGGACCCCGGAGACCGTGACGGTGTCCCCGGCGGAGGGCAGGTGACCGAGCTCCTTGGTGAGCAGGCCACCGGCGGTGTCGACGTCGTCGTCGTCGAGCTCGATGCCGAACAGGTCGCCGAGCTCGTCGATGGGCAGTCGGGCCGAGACACGCCAGCGCCCGGGCTCGATCTCGGCTCGGTCGACCACGGCGCGGTCGTACTCGTCCGAGATGTCGCCGACGAGTTCTTCGATGAGGTCCTCCATCGTGACGAGGCCCGCGACCCCGCCGTACTCGTCGACCACGAGCACCAGGTGGTTCTTCGCCAGCTGCATGTGACGCAGGGTCTCGTCGGCGGGCTTCGACTCCGGCAGGAACTCCGCCGGTCGGAGCATCGTGCGCACCGGGCGGGTGCCGACCTCGGGACGCTCGTAGAGCCCCCGGGCCAGGTCGCGGAGGTACACGACACCGAGGACGTCGTCGCTGTCACGGCCGATCACCGGCATCCGGGAGACACCGGTGGCCAGGAACTGCTCCATCACGGCGGCGATGGTGTCACCGGCGTCCGCGGTGACCATGTCGGTGCGGGGCACCATGACCTCGCGCACCAGGGTGTCGCTGAACGCGAAGACCGAGTGGATGAGCTCGCGGTCGTCGGCCTCGAGCACGTTGCTCTCGGTCGCCTCGTCGACCAGGGAGAGCAGCTGCTCTTCGCTCGAGACGCTCGAGGCACTGCGGACGCGTCCGGGCGTGACCCGGTCACCGATCGCGACGAGCAGCCCCGCGAGCGGACCGAGCACGATGCGGACACCACGGACCAGACCCCCGGTGGCAGCGATGATGCCCTCGGCGTGGGCGCGTCCGACGCTGCGCGGGCTCGACCCGACGAGCACGAAGGACACCGCGGTCATCACGGCCGCGGACACGATCAGGGCGACCCACCACGTGTCGAACACCGTCACGAGGGCGATGGTCACGAGCACCGCAGCTGCCGTTTCGGCCAGGACGCGGAAGAAGTTCAGGGCGTTGACGTGGGCGCCGGGGTCGTCCGCCAGGGCCTCGATCGCGCGACGGCGCTTGCTGCCGCGGGCGATCTCCTCGAGGTCGGCACGCGACAGGACCGACAGGGCTGAGTCGGCGGCCGCGAGCAGTCCGCCGAGGACGACCAGCAGGAACGCCACCGCGAGCAGACCGGCGACGAGCAGCACTGCGGTCACCGCCCCCGGCGCTGGGCGGCGAAGGCCGTCAGGATCTCGCCCTGCAGACCGAACATCTCGGCCTTCTCCTCCGGCTCCGCGTGGTCGAAGCCGAGCAGGTGCAGGATGCCGTGGCACGTGAGCAGCAGGATCTCGTCGAGCGTCGAGTGCCCGGCGGTCTTCGCCTGTTCCTCGGCGACCTGCGGGCAGACCACGATGTCACCGAGCAACCCGGCGGGCGTCGGCTCGTCCTCGGTGCCCGGACGGAGCTCGTCCATCGGGAAGCTCAGCACGTCGGTGGGGCCGGGCTCGTCCATCCACCGGATGTGCAGCTGCTCCATCGCCCCCTCGTCGACGAAGACGATCGCGAGCTCCGCGTCGGCGTGGACGTGCATGGCGTCGAGCGCGAAGGCGGCGAGACGCTGCACGACGTCCTCGTCCACCGTCACACCGGACTCGTTGTTGAGCTCGATGCTCACCGGGTGCCTCCTCGGCGGTCGTCCTGCTGGTGGGGGCGCTTGGCGGCCTGCTCGACGAGACGTTCCTCGTCGTACACGGTGTACGCGTCGACGATCCGGCCGACCAGGGTGTGGCGGACGACGTCCTCGCTGCCGAGGCGGGCGAAGTGGATGTCGTCGACCTCGTCCAGGATCCGCGTCACCAGGCGCAGACCCGAGACGTTGCCCGGCAGGTCGACCTGGGTGATGTCGCCCGTGATGACCATCTTCGAGCCGAAGCCGAGCCGCGTCAGGAACATCTTCATCTGTTCCGGGGTGGTGTTCTGCGCCTCGTCCAGCACGACGAACGAGTCGTTGAGCGTGCGGCCGCGCATGTACGCCAGCGGGGCGACCTCGACCGTGCCGGCGGCCAGGAGCTTCGGGACCAGTTCGGGGTCCATCATCTCGTTGAGCGCGTCGTACAGCGGGCGGAGGTACGGGTCGATCTTGTCGGTCAGCGTGCCGGGCAGGAACCCGAGCCGCTCGCCCGCCTCGACCGCGGGACGGGTCAGGATGATGCGCGAGACCTCGCGTCGCTGCAGGGCCTGCACCGCCTTCGCCATCGCCAGGTACGTCTTGCCGGTACCGGCCGGGCCGATGCCGAACGTGATGGTGTTCTCGTCGATGGCGTCGACGTAGGCACGCTGGCCGTCGGTCTTCGGACGCACCGACTTGCCCCGGCTGGACACGATCGGGGTGCCGAACACGTTCGACGGGCTGCGCTCTTCGTCGATGATGCGCGCCGAGGTCGGGATGTCCGACTGGCCGATGTCCTGCCCACGGCGGACCATGCCGACGAGTTCGTCGACCAGGGCCCGGGCACGCGTGACGTCGCGCTCCGGTCCGGCCAGCGTGACCTGGTTGCCGCGGACCAGGACCCGGACCGCGGGGTACTGGCGTTCGACGGTCTTCAGCAGGCGGTCCTGCGGTCCGAGCAACTGCACCATCGCGATGCCGTCGACGGTGAGTTCGGAGGTCGAGACGGGCTCCGAGGCCGACTGCGGCTCGGTGGTGGCTGGTTCGTCAGCTGGCAAGGGTGCCTTCCTGCAGGTCTCCTGCGAGTACGTGCGCGTGCACGTGGAACACGGTCTGTCCGGCGGCTTCGCCGGTGTTGAACACGAGTCGGAACTGTCCGCCGGCTCGCTCGTCGGCGATGCGCTGGGCGGTCTGGACGACGTGCGCGAGCAGGTCGGGGTCGGCTGCTGCGAGCTCGCCGACGTTCGCGTACGCCTGGGTCTTCGGCACGACCAGCACGTGGACGGGTGCCTTCGGGGCGATGTCCTCGAAGGCGATGACGCGGTCGTCCTCGGCGACGATGGTCGCCGGGATCTCGCGCGCGACGATCTTCGTGAAGACGCTGGGCTCGGTGCTGGTCATGGGCACCATCGTAGAACGCGCGACCGACGCCGCGCCTTCCCGGTCCGCCCCGATGCTCCGATCCACGCCGGACCGGCTCACCAGCGGCCGAGTCGGGCCTGCAGGACGGCCAGCGCCGCGGGTCCCGCGGTCGAGGTCCGGAGCACCGTGTCGCCGAGTCGGACCCGGACCGCGCCGGCCGACTCGAGCCGCTCGAGCTCGGACGGTTCGATGCCGCCCTCCGGTCCGACCACCAGGGCGATCTCGTCGACGTCGGTCGGCGGCTCCCAGGTGGCGAGCCGCACCGAGGCGGTCGGTTCGAGCAGGACCAGCTGGCGGCGTGCCTCCTGGCCGTCCCCCACCGGTGCCGCTCCCGCGCCGCCGGCGAGCTGCGCCGTCGTCACCGGGGCGACGACGTCCGGGACCCGCGCGCGCACGGCCTGCTTCGCGGCCTCCTGCGCGATCGACGCCCACCGGGCGCGACCCTTCTCGATCTTCGGGCCGTCCCAGCGCGAGACGCTGCGCGCCGCGGCCCACGGCACGACCCGGTCGACACCGATCTCGGTCGCGGCCTGCACCGCCATCTCGTCACGGCCGCCCTTGGCGAGCGCCTGCACCAGGGTCAGCGACGGACGCGGCGCCGGCTCGACGCCGACGGACGCGACGGTCAGCAGGAGCGAGTCCTTGCCGACCGACGCGACCGTGCCGGCGACGACCGTGCCGCGACCGTCCGAGAGCCGGAGCTGCTCACCGACGCGGACCCGCGACACCGTGACGGCGTGGCGACCCTCGGCGCCGTCGAGCGACACCTGGCCGCCCACCGTCACGTCGTCGAGGGTGTCGACGAGGTAGAGCGAGGCCATCAGAAGTTGAAGAACCGGTCGCGGAGCTTGCCGAACATGCCCTGCTGGAAGCGGGACAGCTGCGGGGCACCGGCCTTGTGGGACTTCGCGAGCTGCTCGACCAGCTGCCGTTCCTTGTGCGAGAGCTTGCTGGGCGTGACGACCTGGATGCCGACCTTGAGGTCACCGCGACCGGAGCCGCGGAGCTTCGTGACGCCGCGGTCCTTGATGACCAGGACGTCGGCGCTCTGCACACCGGGCCGGAGTTCGAGCTCGACCGGACCGTCGAGCCCGTCGATCGTCGTCGTGGCGCCGAGGATCGCGTCGGTCATCGGGACCTCGAGCGTGGCGAGCAGGTCGTCGCCGTCACGGCTGAAGACGTCGTGGTGGCGCACCCGGACCTCGAGGTACAGGTCGCCGGCCGGACCGCCGGCCGGACCGACCTCGCCCTGGCCGGGCATCTGCAGGCGGAGGCCCGAGTCGACCCCGGCGGGCACGTCGACCGGCACGGTGCGACGGGCACGGACGCGCCCCTGGCCCTGGCAGGTCGGGCACGGGTTCGGGATGACGGTGCCGTAGCCGCGGCAGGTGCCGCACGGGGCGCTCGTCACGACGTTGCCGAGCAGCGAGCGGACCTGGCGCTGGATGTGGCCGGAGCCCCCGCAGATGTCACACGTCTGCGGGCTCGTGCCGGGTGCGCAGCAGGAGCCGCCACACGTGTCGCAGCGCACCGCGGTGTCGACCTCGAGGTCCTTGTGCGTGCCGAAGACGACCTCGTCGAGGTCGACCTCGAGCCGGAGCAGGGCGTCGCCGCCGCGCTCGGCACGGCTGCGCGGACCGGTCCCCCGGCCGCCACCGCCACCCCCGCCGCCGAAGAAGGCGTCGAAGATGTCGCTGAACCCGCCGGCACCGGCGCCGAACCCACCGTCCTGGGGGCCGGCGTCGAAGCGACGGCGCTGTTCCGGGTCGCTGAGGACGTCGTACGCGTGCGTGACGTCCTTGAAGCGCTCGGCGGCGTCGGGGCTCGGGTTCACGTCCGGGTGCAGTTCGCGAGCGAGCCGCCGGTACGCCTTCTTGATGTCGGCGTCGGAGGCGTCGCGCGGGACGCCGAGGACGTCGTAGTGGTCTGCCAAGTGTTCCTCAGGGGGTGCGTGGGTGGACGGGGTGGAGGGGTGCCCGGCGGTCAGTTCTCGCCGAGCAGCCGGGACAGGTAACGGGCGACCGCACGGACCGCGGCCATGTTCGTGCCGTAGTCCATCCTGGTCGGACCGAGGACGCCCAGTCGGGCGATCTCACCGCGGGCGGCCAGGTAGCCGCCGGCGACGATGCTCGTGGCGTCGAGACCGTACTCGGCGTTCTCACGTCCGATGCTCGCCGCCACCGCGATGTCGTCGACCTGCATCTCGCCGAACAACCGGAGCAGGGTGACCTGTTCCTCGATCGCCTCGAGCACGGGGAAGAGCCCGCCGGAGAAGTCCTGCTCGCTCTTCGCCAGGTTGGCGGCACCGGCCATCAGCAGGCGGTCCTGCCGGTTGGCGGCGACCTGTTCGACCAGGCTCGCGACCACGACTCCGGCGAGCGGCTGCACCGCGGGCCGGAGCTGACCGGGGATCTCGCGGAGGGCCCGCGGGGCGTCCTGCAGCAGCAGGCCCACGGTCGCGCCGTTGACCAGGGTGCGGAGCTCGGAGAGCGCGGACTCGTCGAAGGGGACGTCGGTCTCGATGACCCGCTGCTCGACCCGGGCGGTGTCGGTGATGAGGACCACCATCAACCGGGTGTCGGCGAGCCGGACGAGTTCGACGTGCTGGACCCGTGCGTGGCCCATCGTCGGGTACTGCACGAGTGCGACCTGGTTCGTCAGCTGACTGAGCAGCCGGACGGTGCGGGTGAGGACGTCGTCGAGGTCGTTCGAGGCGCCGAGGAAGGTCTCGATCGCCTGGCGCTGCGCCCCGGAGAGCGGTCGGGCGGCGGCCAGGTGGTCGACGAACACCCGGTAGCCCTTGTCGGTGGGGACCCGGCCGGACGAGGTGTGCGGGGCGATGATGAGCTGCTCGTCCTCGAGCTGGGCCATGTCGTTGCGGATCGTCGCGGCGCTGACCCCGAACGCGTGGCGTTCGACGATGGTCTTCGAGCCGACGGGTTCGCGGGAGGCCACGTAGTCGCGCACGATGGCCTTGAGGACCTCGAGGCTCCGTTCGCTGACCATCGGTTCCCTCCGCTCGTGTCGATCCGTGCCCGCTGGCACTCTCACCTGCCGAGTGCTGATCCTACGCCCGACCGCCGACGAGACGGGACTTCTCCACGGGCGTCTCGGTACGCTGCGGGCATGAGCGACGGACACGGACCCGGCGGCGGGCAGTACCCGGGAGGCCAGTACCCCGGTGGGCAGTACAGCGGCGGACAGCAGCCAGGGGACCAGTACCCGTCCGGCTACCGGCCCCCGCAGCCGATGAGCCCCGAGGACCAGCGCCTCTGGGCGACGCTGACGCACGTCGGCGGGATCTTCTCCAACGTCCTGGTGCCGGTCATCGCCTACTTCGTCCTGCGCGACCGCGGGAACTTCGTCCGCGAGCACACTCGTGCGGCGCTGAACTTCCACATCACGATGGCGATCGCCTACTTCGCCGGCGTCCTGACCTCGGTGCTCGGCATCGGGATCCTGGTCATCGCGGCCACCGGGATCGTGTCGATCGTGTTCGGCATCCTGGCCGCCCTCGCGGCGAACCAGGGGCAGTTCTACCGCTACCCGCTCTCGATCGAGTTCATCAAGCGGTAGGAGGCACGTGCAGTAGGGAGCACGTGCAGCGCTCCCCGTCCGCTCAGTCGAGCAGGTCCCGCACCACGGCATCGGCGAGCAGGCGGCCCGACAGCGTCAGCTCCAGCGTCCCGCCGAGCGCCGCCCGGCCGTCCACGAGACCACGTGCGATGAGGCCGGCGACGCGACCACGGGCCTCCCGGCGGAGCTCGTCGATCCGAAGCTCACCGCGGACCCGCGCCGCGAGCAGGACCCGCTCCACGTAGCGCGTCTCGTCGTCCAGGGTCTCGCGGCCGGCAGCCGGGGACACGTCCTGCAGCACCTTGCCCGCGTAGGCGGCCGGGTGCTTGACGTTCCACCAGCGGGTGCCGGCGACGGCGGAGTGCGCGCCCGGGCCGATGCCCCACCAGTCGTGGCCCTTCCAGTAGGACAGGTTGTGCCGGCTGGCGTGCTCGGGGCCGCGCGACCAGTTCGAGACCTCGTACCAGTCGTACCCGGCGTCGCCGAGCACCTGGTCGGCGAGCTCGTACATGTCGGCGGCCAGGTCGTCGTCCGGAGCCGGCAGTTCACCGCGGGACACGGCACGGCCCATCGCGGTGCCGTCCTCGACGATGAGCGAGTACGCGGACACGTGGTCCGGGGCGCAGGCGATCGCCGCGTCGAGCGAGGTGCGCCAGTCGTCGAGCGACTCGCCCGGCGTCGAGTAGATGAGGTCCAGGCTGACGTCGAGGCCCTGCTGCTTCGCCAGGTCCACCACGACCGGCACCCGCTCGGGGTCGTGGGTGCGGTCGAGGGTCGCGAGGACGTGCGGCACCGCGGACTGCATGCCGTAGCTCATCCGCGTGAAGCCGGCGCGCTGCAGCGTCGCGATCGAGTCCGCGTCGACGGAGTCGGGGTTCGCCTCGGTCGTGACCTCGGCCCCGGGCAGGATCCCCCAGGTGTCGTCGATCGCCCGGAGGATCATCGCCAGGTCGGACGCCGGCAGCATCGTCGGGGTGCCGCCGCCGAAGAACACGGTCGACACGGGGCGGCGCGGGACGCCGGAGCGCTCGAGCACCTGGTCGGCGAACGCGATCTCCCGCAGGGCGTGGCCGGCGTAGTCGTCACGCCGGACCCCGCGCAGCTCGGACGCCGTGTACGTGTTGAAGTCGCAGTAGCCGCAGCGCACCCGGCAGAAGGGCACGTGCACGTAGACGCCGAACGGGACGTCGCCGGCTCCGGGTGCCGGTGCGACCAGTCCGTCCGACGGAGCGGGATCGGCGATCGGGAGAGCACTCGGCATGGAGACCATTGTCCGTCATCATGGACGGCATGGAGCACCAGCCGGTCACCACCACGGTCCTCTGGGACATCGACGGCACCCTCGTGCGCAACGCCGCGTCCCCGGGGAACCTGTACCACTTGGCGCTCGAACGGGCGCTCGGCCGCGACCTCCCGCAGCTCGTCGGCCACCAGCACGGTCGGACCGACGCCGGCATCATCGTCGAGCACGTCCGCGCCCACCGGCTCGACGACGGCCTGGTCCCGACCGTCAGCGGCCACCTCCGCGACCTGTCCGAGGAACGGCACCGGTCCGGCGACCGCCGCACTCCCGCCCCGGGTGCCCTCGCACTGGTCCGGCGCTTCGCCGACCTCGGGTGGCGGAACGGCCTGCTGACCGGCAACTCCGCCTACCGCGCCCGCGTCAAGCTGCTCGGCGCCGGCTTCGACGTGGACGTCTTCGACTGGGAGCACTCGTACTTCGGGGACACCGAGGTCGAGCGGGCCGGCGTCACCGCCGTCGCGGCTGCGGCGCTGTCCGGGTCCCGGGCGGTCATCGTCGGCGACACCCCGCGGGACGGCGAGGCCGCCGACGCGGTGGGGATCCCGTTCGTCGCGGTCGCGACCGGCGCGTACGACGTGGCGGCGCTGCGGGCGACGAGCGCCGTGGCCGTCGCGCGGGACTGCGTCCAGGACGCGGGACTCATCGAGGAGGCGATCGCGGGGCTGGCGCCGCTCGGTTGAGCAGGCCGGCGGGCGCGGGGCTGCCTGACGGGCCCGGGGCTGCCTGACGGGCCCGGGGCTGCCTGATGGGCGCGCGGCTGCCTGACGGGCGCGCGGCTGCCTGACGGGCGCGGGGCGGGCCTCCAGGCCGGGAGGCACGTGACCGGTCACCGGGACCGGTCACGCCGTCGGGTCAGTCGCCGCGCAGGGCGGCGAGGTACTTCTCCGCCATCACCCGCTGCTGGCGGCGCAGCAACGGCGCGACGAAGCGCCACTTGCGACTGGCTGGCTGCGAGAACTGGCGGACCTGCAGCCAGACCGAGCCGTCCGGCGTGCGCTCGACGACGAATGACTCCTCGCCCGAGAGCGGGTGGCCGTCGAGCGTGCCGTACGCGAAGCCCTTGCGGTCGCGCTCGTCGATGATCGCGACGACCCGGACCGGTGCCTGCACCGTCTGCCCGAAGGCGTGCATCGTCAGCGTCGCCGTGGTGCCCGCCGTGATGAGCGGGGTGCCGTCGGGCGTGGTCTTCTCGACCCGGGGCGTGCCGATCGAAGCCGGCGCGATCGGGACGCCCTGCTCGTCGAAGGTCACCGGGTTGTAGCGGACCTCGTCGTCCTCGGGCGTGTCCTCGACGTGCACGCCCATGCCGCTGCGCTCCTGGATCTGCCAGGTGAGCGCCTGCATGACGGCGGTCTCGAACCGCTGGTCGCCGTGCCCGATGCGTGCGCGGGACTCGGCGGGCACGAAGCCCTCCGGCGGGTAGGTCATCAGGTCCGACGCCTGCGTCGCCCCGACGGCACCGTAGGTCAGCGCCGTGCGGTGCTGGTGTCCGCGGCTCACTTCTTCTTCTCTTCCACGTCACCGGAGAGGGCGGCGATGAAGGCCTCCTGCGGGACCTCGACCCGGCCGATCGTCTTCATGCGCTTCTTGCCCTCCTTCTGCTTCTCGAGGAGCTTGCGCTTGCGGGTGATGTCACCGCCGTAGCACTTCGCCAGGACGTCCTTGCGCATCGCGCGGATGCTCTCGCGGGCGATGATGCGGGCGCCGATCGCGGCCTGGATCGGGACCTCGAACTGCTGGCGCGGGATGAGCTTGCGCAGCCGCTCGGTCATCAGCGTGCCGTACGCGTACGCCTTCTCGCGGTGCACGATCGCGCTGAACGCATCGACCTGGTCGCCCTGCAGCAGGATGTCGACCTTGACGAGGTCGGCTGCCTGGTCACCGGTGGGCTCGTAGTCCAGGCTGGCGTAGCCCTGGGTCTTGCTCTTCAACTGGTCGAAGAAGTCGAACACGATCTCGCCGAGGGGCATCTCGTAGCGGATCTCGACCCGGTCCTCACCGAGGTACTCCATGCCGAGCAGGGAGCCGCGGCGCTGCTGGCAGAGCTCCATGATCGCGCCGACGTAGTCCTTCGGCGCCAGGATCGCGGCACGGACCATCGGCTCGCGGACCTCGAGGATGCGGCCCGTCGGGAACTCGGACGGGTTCGTGACCTCGGTGACCTCGTTGTCCTCGGTCGTGACCGCGTAGACCACGCTCGGGGCGGTGGTGATGAGGTCGAGGGCGAACTCGCGCGACAGCCGTTCGGTGATGATCTCGAGGTGCAGCAGGCCGAGGAAGCCGCAGCGGAAGCCGAAGCCCAGCGCGACGGAGGTCTCGGGCTCGTAGACGAGCGCGGCGTCGGAGAGCTTGAGCTTGTCGAGCGCTTCGCGGAGCACCGGGTAGTCGCTGCCGTCGATCGGGTACAGGCCCGAGAAGACCATCGGCTTCGGGTCCGTGTAGCCGGGCAGGGCCTGGGTCGCCGGACGCAGTGCGCTCGTCACCGTGTCGCCGACCTTCGACTGGCGGACGTCCTTCACACCGGTGATGAGGTACCCGACCTCGCCGACCGAGAGGCCCTTCGTCGGGGTCGGCTCGGGGCTCGACACCCCGATCTCGAGGATCTCGTGCGTCGACTTGGTCGACATCATCTGGACCTTCTCGCGCGGCTTGATCGAGCCGTCGATCATGCGCACGTAGGTGACGACACCGCGGTAGCTGTCGTAGACCGAGTCGAAGATCATCGCGCGGGGTGCGGCGTCGACGGTGCCGACCGGGGCCGGCACGGTGCGGACGACGCGGTCGAGCAGTTCGGCGACACCCTCGCCGGTCTTGCCGGAGACGCGGAGGACGTCCTCCGGCTTGCCGCCGATGAGCTGCGCGAGCTCGGCGGCGTACTTCTCCGGCTCGGCTGCCGGCAGGTCGATCTTGTTGAGGACCGGGATGATCTCGAGGTCGTTCTCGAGCGCCAGGTACAGGTTCGCGAGTGTCTGCGCCTCGATGCCCTGCGCGGCGTCGACGAGCAGGATCGCGCCCTCGCACGCGGCCAGGGAGCGGGAGACCTCGTACGAGAAGTCGACGTGCCCGGGGGTGTCGATCATGTTCAGCGCGAAGGTCTCACCGTCGAGCTCCCACGGCATGCGGACGGCCTGCGACTTGATGGTGATGCCGCGCTCGCGCTCGATGTCCATCCGGTCGAGGTACTGCGCGCGCATCGCCCGGTCCTCGACGATGCCGGTGATCGAGAGCATGCGGTCGGCCAGCGTGGACTTGCCGTGGTCGATGTGCGCGATGATGCAGAAGTTGCGGATCGCGGCGGCCGGCGTCGAGGCGGGCTCGAGCGGCGCAGATGCTTGTGGGCTCACGGTTCCTCGGGGTGGGTCGGACGGTCCGTCGATTGTCCCATGCTCACGCCTCGGCGGCGCGCACCGGGCGGGCGGACCCTGGTCAGGCGTCCGTCGCTGGGGCGTCCGTCGCGTGGGTTCCGGCGGTGGGGACCGGCAGCGCGCCGAGTCCGTGACGCAGGTCCTCGGCCGACGCCGCCAGGCAGACCCGGATCCAGCCCTCACCGGTCCGGCCGAACGCACTGCCCGGCGCGACCGCCACCCGTTCGCGCTGGAGGAACGCCAGGGCCCACTCGGCGACGTCGCCCTGGGTGGCGTGCGAGACGTCGATCCACAGGTAGAACGCACCCTGCGGGTCGTTGTAGCGGATGCCGGCGGCGTCCAGGACCCCGGTCGCGATCTCGAGGTTCTCGCGGTAGTGCTCGCGGGCGTCCTGCACCGACGAGTGGTCGCCGACGATCGCCGCGAGGGCCGCCCACTGGTCGGGCTCGGCGACGCAGCTGATGATCGACTCCTGCACGGTCCGCATCGTCGGTCCGAGGCCCTTCGGCGTGACGAGGTAGCCGACCCGCACCCCGGTCATCGCGTACGTCTTGCTCAGCGAGAACGCCGAGAAGACCCGGTCGTCCTCGTCGAGGGACGCCAGGCTGACGTGCCGGGTGCCGTAGGTGAAGTACTCGTAGACCTCGTCGCTGATCACCCACAGGTCGTGGCGCTTCGCCAGTGCCAACAGGTCCCGCAGCGTCTGCTCGCCGAAGACGGTGCCGAGGGGGTTGGACGGGGAGTTCACGATGATGGCGCGCGTATGGTCGGTGATCCGCGCCTCCAGGGCCGCGAGGTCGGGCTCGAACCCGTGCGCCGGCGACAGCTGGTACGGCACCGGGTCCGCACCGATGATGTGGGCGTTCATCGTGAAGGTCGTGTAGCCGGGGTCCGGCACCAGGACCTCGTCGCCGGGCGAGAGCACGAGCGTCATCGCCGTGAACAGCGCCTGTGTCGCGCCGACCGTGACCCAGATCTGCTCGAGGTCCGCCTCGACGCGGTTCTCGCGGCGGAGCTTGTCCTGGATCGCGTGCCGCAGCTGCGGGATGCCGCCGTTCGGCCCGTAGTCGGTGCGGTCCTCGGCCCAGGCGCGACGTGCGGCGTCACCGATGTGCTTCGCGACCGGGACGTCCGGTTCACCGATCACGAGCATCGTCACGTCGTCGAGCAGGGCTGCCTGCTCGAACACCCGGCGGATGCCCGACGGCGGGACGGTGTCGATGCGGGGTGCGAGGGACGGCATGTCGACACCGTATCCGCTCGTGTTCCGGCACCGGACTCGGCGCCACGCTGACCGTGTCGGGCTTTGGTCCGGACGGGTCGGCCTGGTAACGTTTGTCGCTGGCTTACGCGTTCCGTCGCCCACGGGTGGAACGCGATGCGACGAAGGGCCCCTCTACCCGGGATCGCAACCACCCGTCCGAGACGAAACCAGGAGCAACACGCATGGCGAACATCAAGTCGCAGCTCAAGCGCATCAAGACCAACCAGAAGGCCACCGACCGCAACAAGGCGTACAAGTCGGAGCTCAAGACGTACATCCGCCACACCAACGAGGCGATCGCCACGGGCGACAAGGACAAGGCCGTTGCCGCCCTGTCGCTCGCGGCGAAGAAGCTCGACAAGGCCGTGAGCAAGGGTGTCATCCACAAGAACCAGGCCGCGAACCGCAAGTCGGCCATCGCGAAGAAGGTCTCGGCTCTCTGAGTCCCGACCTGCTGCCTCAGTTCTGAGGCGCTGACGAAGGCCCCGCACCGATGGTGCGGGGCCTTCGTCGTTCCCGGGGGCGGGGCGGCTGGGGCGGGCGCCGCGGTCCGGCGCCGCCGCGGCTGGTTCCGTTCGGCTGCGCCCAACAGCAACCACCCCGAACCACGGGATGCCGCGGATCGAGCGGGATCCGGTTGGGCGCGGGCGATCGGCACCACGCGGGGCCGGCAGGCGTCGGCGGGCAGCGGCAGGCGCTCCGGCCACCCCGGCTCGCGCCGCCGCCCCGGACGCGTGCCGCGGCGATTCCGGCGCTGTTCGGCTGCGCCCAACAGCAAGCAGCCCGAACCGCGGGATGCCGCGGTTCAAGCGGGATCCGGTTGGGCGCAGCCGATCGGCACCACGCGGTGCCGGCGGGCGCCGGCAGCAGGGCGGGCGGGGCCGCTCCGCCGATGGCCGGGAGGCTCGGTGCCGGTCAGCGCTCCTCGCCGCGTCGGGCGATGGTGCGGACCATCACCTCGAGCGCGAAGTGAGCGTCGCGGGATCCGCCCTTCACCGCGGCGTCGGCGGTCGCGATGCTCATGATGGCGTTCGCGAGGCCCGCTTCGCTCCAGCCGGCGACGTCGCGCTGGGCTCGCTGTACCTGCCACGGCGCCATGCCGAGCGCCGAGGCCGCCTGGCCGCTCGACCCGCGGAAGGAACTGACCTTCGCCATCGTGCGGATCTTGCTCGCGAACGCGGCGACGATCGGCACCGGGGCCTCGCCCGTCGCCAGGGCGTGCCGGAGCTCGACGATGGCCGGCGCGGATCGTCCGGCCAGGGCGATGTCAGCGACCTTGAACGCGTTCGTCTCGACGCGGCCGCCGTAGTACTTGTCGACGGTGCGGTCGGTGATCTCAGCAGCCTCGTCGGCGAGGAGCTGCCGGCACGCTGCGGCGAGTTCGGCCAGGTCGTCGGCGAAGGCGGCCACGAGGGTGCGCACAGCGGAAGGGGCGATCTTGCGTCGAGCAGCGCGGAACTCCGCGTTGACGAAGTCCATCCGGTCGGTGTCGCGCTTGATCTCGTCGCACTGCACCTCGATGCCGCCGCCGACCCCGCTGCGGATGGTGTCGAGGAGCTTCTTGCCCCGGACTCCCCCGCCGTGCCGGAGCACCAGGGTGACGTCGTCGGCCGGGTTCTGCAGGTAGGAGATCGTCTCGGTGATGAAGGCGTCGGTGCACTTCTCGACGTTCGTGACCCGGACGAGTCGGGGTTCGCCGAACAACGAGGGGCTCGCCAGGGTCGACAGCAGTCCGGGGGCGTACTGGTCCGCCTCGAGGTCGTGTACCTCGAGCGCCGGGTCCTCGCCGACGAGCAGGTCGCGGAGCATGCCGATCGACCGCTCCGCCAGGAACGTCTCGGCGCCGGTGACCAGGACGACCGGGGCCGGGCGGATCGCCGACCACGGGATCTGGTCGATCTTCGCTGCGGCGCGTGCGGGCTTCTTGGCGGGCATGCGAGTCCTTCCGGTGGTGCTGGGCGACAACGACGGCCGGGCCCGCGCATCGAAGGCGCAGTGCCGGCCGGCGTCGCACCGATCCTACGGGCGGCAGCCGACGCACCGGCGTCGCGACCCCTCCGAGCACCAGCCGACGCCCCACCCCCACGACCCATCCGAACGGCAGCCGATGCCCACCGTCGCGACCCATCGGGGCAGCAGCCGACTCCCCCGGAGTCGCGAGTCCTCCAGGCGCCGATGCCCCACGCCCGGCGGCTTCTCCGAACGGTAGCCGACTCCCAAGCGTCGCGACTCTTCCGGGCAGCAGCCGACGCCTCGGCGTCACGTTCCGTCCACACCTCGACGGCCCCACGACCATCGCCTCCGACGGTCGACCCGCCCGCCGCGTCCCCGGCGTCCCCGGTGCCACCGGCGTCCCCCTCGTCCCCGGCGTCCCCCACGTCCCCCGACTCGCTCCCACCGCGCACCACGATCGTCCCCGACCGGTCCGTGCGGTACGGCATCGTCCCCGCGGCGGCCAGCATCTCCAGCGCGCTGGGCGTCGGGTGCCCGTAGTCGTTGTCCGCGCCGACGCCGATGAGCCCGACCCGGGCACCGAGCACCCGGTACAGCTCGGGGTCCTGATCTGCCGAGCCGTGGTGGGCGACCTTCACGACGTCGACCGGCGCCAGGGCCTCCGGCGGCGCGCTCCGCGACAGCCGACGCTGGGCGTCCTCACCGAGGTCCCCGAGGAGCACCGCGCTGACGCATCCCGGGCAGGGGCGCTCCGGTGCGGGATCGACGCGGAGGACGAGACTCGCCGCGTTGCCCGCTCGCTCGTCGCCCTCCGGCGGCCACAGCACCTGCCAGCGGAGGTCCCCGAGCAGCCCGGTGGTCCGGTCGGCCGCCTGGCGGACGTCGACCCCGGCGCTCCGCAGGTCACCGACGACGCGGTCGTCCGCCGGCCTGCCGACCGGACCGACCAGGGCGGTCTCGACCCGCGTCGCGACCGAGGCCACGGCGCCGACGTGGTCGCGGTCGAAGTGGGTCAGGACGAGCAGGTCGATCCGGTCCACACCGAGGAGGGCCAGACAGGCCGTCAGCCGGGCGTCGTCGTCCCCGGTGTCCACGAGGGCCGTCCGACCAGCGCTCCGCAGCAGCGTGGCGTCACCCTGCCCGACGTCGCACATCGCGATGGTCCAGCCGGTCGGCACACTGCCCCGGACCAGGACCGCGGGCACGGTGACCGACCCGATCCCCAGGATGACCGTGAGTGCGGCGACGCCGGACAGCAGCCGTCGGAGCCGTGCCCGGACCAGCACCCCGACCGCGAGTGCGGCGCTCACCACCCCGGCGGCGACGACCCCGCCCGGTCCCGACGGCCACGGCGCCGAGGCCACCGGCAACCCGGCCGCGCCGTGTGCGATGAGACCGATGCCGGCGGCCGGCACCCACCCGACGGTCGCGAGCAAGCCGGCGCCCACCGGCCACACCGGCGCGAGCAGGCACGCGGCGAGCCCGACGATCGTGGCGACCGGGGCCAGCACCTCGGCGAGCAGGTTCGCCGGGACCGCGTACGTCGGCAGGGCGGGGGCGAGTGGGATCGTGACCGGCCAGCAGGCCACCTGCGCCGCGATCGGGATCGCCACGGCAGCCGCGATGGGCGTCCAGACCCACCGCGCGAGCAGGTCGGTGAGTGGTGCGGCGAGGACCACGATGCCGACGGTCGCCAGCACCGACAGCGCGAAGGCGAACGAGCGGGCCACCCACGGATCGGCGACGAGCATGCCGACGGCCGCCAGGGCGATGAGCGGCACACCCCGCACCGGACGTCCGCTGAGGTGCACGACGAGCACCACGATCGCCATCACCGTCGCGCGCGTGATCGACGGGTCCGGCCGGACGAGCACGACGAACCCGAGCAGCACGACGACGGCCGCTGCCGCACGGAGGACCCTCGGTGCGCCGGTCAGCCGACCGAGCAGCACCACGAGACCGACCAGCACCGCGCAGTTCGACCCGGAGACCGCCGTCAGGTGGGTCAGCGCCGAGGTCTCCATCGCCTGCTCCGTCTCGGCGTCGAGCCCGAACCGGTCACCGATCGCGAGCCCGCGGAGGAGCGCCCCGCCCGGCTCCGGCAGGTCCGCGGTGACGGCGACGAACGCCGCTCGGGCGTCGGCGCTGGCGCCGAGGAGCCCGGTCGGTCCGGCCCGCGTCGCGACGGCTCCGCGAGCGAAGAGCACGACGCTGGTCGTGGAACCGGGTTCGTCGCGCTGCAGCTGTCCGCGGACGGAGACGACCGTCCCGGCCGCCAGCACGGCTCGCCGCGGTTCGTCGAGCGCGGGGACGAGCCGGACCGGCACCCGCAGGCCGTCCGACCGGGAGGCACGCCCCACCACCGCCTCGATCGTCCCGACCACGGACCGGTCGCCGGGCGCGAGGTCGCGGTCGAGCCGGACACGGGCTTCCACGCTGTGACCGGCCGTCTGCCGCACGATCGACGGCAGTCGGTGTTCCTGCCCAGCGGCGACCGCTGCGGCCGTCAGCGCGACCAGCAGGGCCGTCGTGAGCACCAGCGCTGCGACCGCCCGCACCGGCACGGACAGCCCGGGCCGGAGCAGCACGACGAGCGACGCCAGTCCGACCACGGCCGCGGAGGCCGCTACCGGCCCGACCGCGTCCGGCTCGCCGACGAGCACCGCGACGACGATCCACGTCACCGCCGCCGGCCCGGCGAGCCGGAGGTCGGCCAGCGACGGCCGCACCGTGCCACCGAGCGCGGCACCGGACACAATCGGCGTCGGCGCCGGCGTCGGCGTCGGCGTCGGCGTCGGCGTCGGAACGGCCCTGAGCGCGGCCGGGGCGCTCACACCGTCACCCGGTCCTGTAGTTCGGCGAACCGGCCCTCGCCGATGCCGCTGACCTCGAGCAGGTCCTCGACCGACCGGAAGCCGCCGTGCTCGTCGCGCCAGGCGAGGATCCGCTCCGCCAGAGCCGGGCCGATCCCGGGCAGGGTCTCGAGCGCGGTGGCGTCCGCGGTGTTGAGGTCCACGACTTGCGCAGCCGCTCCCGCACCGCCACCCGCACCTGCGGACGCGGAGCCGCCCGAACCGGCTCCGACTCCGGCACCTGCACCTGCGCCGGCTCCACCGCCGGCCGGCAACTCGGCGGGCACCTCCGCCTCGCCGATCCGCGGCACGTACAGCCGCTCCCCGTCGACCACCGGGCGCGCCAGGTTGAGGCGAGACAGGTCGGCGTCCGCAGCTGCTCCCCCGGCAGCCGTCAGGGCGTCCGTCACCCGGGCGTCGGCGGCGACGCGGACGACCCCGGCATGCTCGACCGCCCCGACGACGTACAGCACGGCGACGTCAGGCGAGGGGGACGGTGACCCGGCCGCAGCCGGAGCTGCCGAGGCAGGCGCGGATGCCGTCCCGGGCGGACCCGGGGACCCGACGGTCGGCGCTCCCGTGACGATCGACACCCCGGGCTCGTCCGTGCCACCCCCACGACCGCCGCCCCACCACCCGGAGACGATGACCCCGAGCGCGAGCACGCCGACTACCCCCACCAGCAGGAGGGCAGCGCGGGGAGACAGCGTGAACCGGGACATGTCCCGAGACGCTAGGGAGCCCGGCCGGTCGACCGGGCACGGTCAGGCACAGCTGTGGAGAGCGCCCGCACCCCGCCAGTTGTGGAGGAACCGGCCCCGAAGGACCGGCCCCAGCGGGACCGACCCGCGCGGGACCGACCCGCGCCGGACCGGCCCCGAAGGACCGGCCCCCGAGGAACCAGCCCCCGAGCCGACTACCCCTTGATCGCGATGTTGACCAGCTTCGGCGCCCGGACGATGACCTTCACGATCTCCCGGTCGCCGATGTACCGCTGCACCGCGTGCGACGACCGCGCGAGCTGCTCGAGCTCGTCCGCCTCGATCGACTTCGACACCTCGAACGAGTCGCGCACCTTGCCGTTGACCTGCACGACGGCAGTCAGGGTCTCCTGCACGAGCAGCGTCGGGTCGGCCTTCCGCCACCCGAACGTCGCGACCGGGGCGTCGTAGCCGAGCGTCTGCCACATCTCTTCGCCGGTGTAGGGCGCGAAGACGCTGAGGCCGAGGGCGATGGTCTCGGCGGCCTCGCGGACGGCGGGATCGGCGGCACCGGGGCCGCTGTCGATCGCCTTGCGGGTGACGTTCACCAGGTCCATGAGCCGTGCGATCACGACGTTGAACTTGAACGACTCCATCAGCCCCGGGGCGTCCGCCAGGAAGCGGTGGGTCGCCTGCCGGACGCTGCGGTCACCGGTGGACCAGACGGCGTCGGGCGTCGAGGTGACGTCGACGGCGATCCGGTAGGCCCGCGCCAGGAACCGGGCGGAGGCCGCTGGCGAGACGTCCTCCCAGTTGATGTCGTCCTCGGGCGGTCCGGCGAAGCCCATCACCAGGCGGATCGCGTCGACGCCGTGCGCGTCGAGCTCGTCACCGAGGGAGACGCCGCCCTTCGACTTCGACATCTTCGAGCCGCCGGAGAGCACCATGCCCTGGTTGAGCAGCGCCGAGAACGGCTCGGTGAAGTCGAGGTAGCCGAGGTCGAACAGCACCTTCGTGACGAAGCGCGCGTACAGCAGGTGCAGGATCGCGTGCTCGACGCCGCCGATGTACTGGTCGACGGGTGCCCACTTGTTGACGAGCGCCGGGTCGAAGGCCTGCGTGTCGTCGTTCGCGGACAGGAAGCGCAGGAAGTACCACGACGAGTCGACGAACGTGTCCATCGTGTCGGCGTCGCGCTTGGCGGGCGTGCCGTCGACCGGGTTCGGCACGTTCACCCAGTCGGTCGCACCGCCCAGGGGCGAGGTGCCCTTGGGCTTGAGGTCGAGGCCCTCGGTGGGGGGCAGCACGACGGGCAGCTGGTCCTCGGGCACCGGGTACTCGGTGCCGTCCTCGCCGTGGATGATCGGGATCGGGGTGCCCCAGAAGCGCTGACGCGAGATGAGCCAGTCGCGCAGACGGTAGGTCTTGGCGGCGCGGCCGGTGCCCCGCTCGTCGAGCAGGCTGATCGCCGCGGTGATGGCGTGCTGCTTGCTCATGCCGTCGAGCGGCCCGGAGTTGATCATCCGACCGGCACCCGTCAGGGCCTCGCCGGTGGCGACCGGGTCGAGCGTGGGGACGTCGAAGTCGTCGAGCGTCGCCCCCTCCGGGATGACGGGGATCGCACCGGTCACGGCGGCGTTGGTGTCGACGACGACCTTGACGGGCAGGTCGAAGGCCCGGGCGAAGTCCAGGTCGCGCTGGTCATGTGCGGGCACGGCCATCACGGCGCCGTGGCCGTAGTCGGCCAGCACGTAGTCGGCGGCCCAGAGCGGCAGGCGTTCCCCGGTCAGCGGGTGGATCGCCCAGCGGCCGAGCGGCACACCCGTCTTCGGGCGGTCGGCGTTCTGCCGGTCGATGTCCGAGGTCTTCTGCGTCGCGACCAGGTAGTCCTGGAACGCGGCACGGGTGGCGTCGTCGACGGACGGGTCCGCGACGAGTTCGGCGGCCAGGTCGGAGTCCGGGGCGACGACCAGGAAGGTCACGCCGTGGATGGTGTCCGGGCGCGTGGTGAACACGGTGACGGGCTCGTCACGGCCCTCGATGACGAAGTCGACGTCCGCGCCGACCGAGCGGCCGATCCAGTTGCGCTGCATCGCGATGACCTTCGACGGCCACCGGCCCTCGAGCTGGTTCAGGTCGTCGAGCAGCCGGTCCGCGTAGTCAGTGATCCCGAAGTACCACTGCGTCAGCTTCTTCTTGACGACGACGGCGCCGGAGCGGTCCGAGGTGCCGTCGGGCAGGACCTGCTCGTTGGCCAGGACGGTCTGGTCCACCGGGTCCCAGTTGACCCAGCTGTCCTTCCGGTACGCCAGACCCTTCTCGTACATCTTGAGGAACAGCCACTGGTTCCACTTGTAGTACTCGGGGTCCGAGGTGTGGATCTCGGTCGACCAGTCGAACGACGGGGCGTAGCGCTTGAAGGAGGCCTTCTGCTGCGCGATGTTCGCGTAGGTCCACTCCTTCGGGTCGACACCACGCTTGATGGCGGCGTTCTCGGCGGGCAGGCCGAACGAGTCCCAGCCGATCGGGTGCAGCACGTTGAAGCCCTGCTGGCGCCAGTAGCGCGCGACGAAGTCCCCGAGCGCCCAGTTCTCGGCGTGGCCCATGTGCAGGTCGCCGGAGGGGTACGGGAACATCTCGAGGATGTACTTGCGCGGGCGCTTGTCGTCGGGGTCGGCGGTGAAGAGGCCGAGCTCTTCCCACCGCGCCTGCCACTTCTGCTGGATGCGCCGGAAGTCGTAGGTGTGCGGGTCCTCGACGTGCTGCTCGATGGTCACGGTCATCAACGATACAAGCCGGGAGGCCCGTCCCGCGTCCGTGCGTCGGCTCACCCGTCGAGCAGGCGTCCGTCCCGCATCCGCAGGGTCCGGTCGACGAGGTCGGCGGGCACCGGCACGTGCGACACGACGAGGAGGGTCCGTCCGGCCGCGCGGGCGGTCGTCACGAGGTCGCGGAGCACGCTGTCGCCGAGGTCGGGGTCGATGTCGGCGGTCGGTTCGTCGAGCACCAGGACCGGGAACGCGTGCAGGAGCGCGCGGGCCAGTGCCAGTCGGTGGGCCTGCCCACCGGACACGAGCGAGCCGCGCTCCCCCACTCCGGCGTCCAGTCCCCCGCGTCGGCGCACCCAGTCGCCGAGCCCGACCCGGTCGAGCACGGCGAGCAGTTCGACGTCGGTCGCGGTCTCGCGCGCGAAGAGCAGGTTCTGCCGGACGGACTGGTCGAAGACGAACGGGTCCTGCTCGATCAGCCCGATGCGGGCGCGGACGGCGTCGGGGTGCAGGTCCCGCGCCTCCGTCCCGTCCAGGGTGTAGCTGCCGGTGTGGTCGACGAAGCGGACGAGGGCGTCCACGAGGGTCGTCTTGCCGGACCCGCTCGGGCCGCTGAGCACGACGACCTCGCCGGGCTGCAGGTCGAACGAGACCCCGTCGACCGCCGGGGTCGACGCGCCCGGCCAACGGACGGACAGGTCACGGACCCGGACGGCGACGGCGGCCGGCACGACGAGGTCGTCGGCGTCGGCGGCGTCCTCGGGTTCCGGCACCAGCCCGGCCGGCGGTTCCGCGGGGACGACCTGTTCGACCCGGTCGGCGGCAGCCCGGACACGCCGGAGCGTCAGGACGGCGAGCGGGACCCCGCCGACGACCTCGAACAGGGCGAGCGGCACGAACACCGCCAGCGCCCAGAGCGGACCGTCCAGGGCGCCGCTGACGACGGCCGGGGCGCCGACGGCCAGCGCACCGATGACCGCGGCCCCGCCGACCAGCCCGACGAGCGCACCGACGAGCGACTCGACGGCACCCCGGCGGCGGACCGCCCGGGTGACCCGGTCGTCGAGACGGGCGATGTGGGTGAGTCGTTCCTCCAGCGTCCCGTAGGCGACGAAGACGTCGAGCGTGCGGACCGTGTCGAGGACCAGGTCGGCGACGCGCCCGCGGTCGGCCGCGGTCTCGACGTCCGAGCGGCGGGCGACGGCGGCGGTCACGACGGTCCCGACCAGGGCCGCCACGCCGAGGGCCAGCAGCAGCACGAGGGCGGCCGGCACGGAGACGAACGCGACGGCGACGACGGAGAGCAGTGCGGTGACGCCCGCCGACACGAGGGGTCCGACGACCCGGATCGGCAGGTCCTGCAGCCGGTCGGTGTCGGTGACGAGCCGGGTCATCAGGTCGCCACGCCCGGTCGACCCGAGCCCGGCGGGTGCGACCGAGGCGAGCCGTCGGTACATCTCGGTGCGGACGACGGCGAGCTGCCGGAACGAGGCGTCGTGCCCGGCCAGCCGGTCGACGTAGCGGAAGACGGCACGCCCGAGCGCGAAGGCGCGGACGCCGACCATGACGAGCGTCAGGTAGAGGATCGGCGGGTGCTCGGCAGCCCGGGTGATGAGGTAGCCGCTCGCCGCGAGCAGGGCGACGCCGCAGAGCGCGCTGAGCACGCCGGCCGCGACGGCCTTGGTCCAGCCGCGACCACGGGGCAGGGCGAGTCGCAGGACGGACCGGGTGCGGGCCTCCCGGCCGGTGGTGCCGGTCATGCGGACACCTCCTGGGTGGATCGCCGGGACGAGACCGTGACGGAGCCGGAGGCGCCGATCGCGACGACGACGTCGGCCGCGGCCACGACGGCCGGACGGTGGCTCGCGACGACGACGACCGCCCCCACGTCCGCCAGGCGGCGGACGGCGGCGACGACCTGCGCCTCGGACTCGGCGTCGAGGGCCGACGTCGGCTCGTCGAGGAGCACCAGCGGCGTCTGCTGCCGGGTCGCGCGGTACAGGCCGCGGGCGACGGCGACACGCTGGGCCTGGCCGCCGGACAGTCCGGATCCGCCGCTGCCGACCGGGAGGCCCGGGTCGACTCCCAGCCCCACCGCACCGAGCGCGGTCCGCACGTCGGCCGTGTGCGGCTCGGCGGAGAGCGCGACGTTCTCGGCGACCGTGCCGCGCACCAGGCGCGGACGCTGGTCGACCCAGGAGGTGCGGTCACAGACCGGCAGGTCGGCGCGGCCGGGCACGGTGACGGTGCCGTCGGCGGGCAGTACGCCGCGGATCGCGGCGATCAGGCTGGACTTGCCGGAGCCGCTCGGGCCGGCGAGGGCGACGACGGTGCCGGCCGGGGCGGTGAGGTCGACCGGACCGACGACCGTCTCGGGGCGGTGCACGGTCAGTCCGGCGAGGACGAGCGCGGCGGAGTCCGACCGGATCGGAGCCGAACCCACCGGAGTGGGACCCTCTGGAGCCGACCCGTCCGGGTCGTCGAGCACGTCGAGGACGGCCTGCGACGCCGCCACCCCGTCCTGGGCCGCGTGGAAGTCGGCGCCGACCTGCCGGAGCGGGGCGAACGCCTCCGGGGCGAGGACCAGCACGAACATCGCCGCACCGAGGCCGAGCGAGCCGTCGACCAACCGGATGCCGATCGACACCGCGACGAGCGCGACCGACAGGCTCGCGGCGAGCTCGAGGGCGAAGCCGCTGACGAACGACAGCCGGAGCACGCCGATCGTGCCCCGGCGGTACTCGTCGGTGACCTGCCCGATGCGGCCGACCTGACGGCGGGCCCGGCCGAAGACCTTGAGGGTCGCGAGTCCCTCGACAGCCTCGGTGAAGGCCCCGCCGAGTCGGGCGAGCGCGTCCGCCTGCTGCTGCTGCAGCGAGCGGGTGGCGAGCCCGATGAGGACCATGAACACCGGGATCACCGGCATCGCGCACACGATCACGACGGCGCTCGTCAGGTCGCCGGAGCCGATCGCGACGAGCAGCAGCGGGGTCGCGACCGCGGTCAGGGCGAGCTGCGGCAGGTAGCGGCCGAAGTAGGCGTCGAGCGCGTCGAGCCCCGGGCCGAGCGTGGTGGCGAAGCCGGCGCTCGACCGACCGGCGAGCCACCCGGGGCCCCGGTCGGCCGCGCGCCGGAGCACGGCGGCGCGGAGCTCGCTCTTCACGCGAGCACCCGCGCGGGCGGCGAGGTCGTCCGTCGCCCAGGACGCGACCGCCCGGAGGACGAACGCCCCGCCGAGCAGCGCGAGCGTGCCGGCGAACGTCGCGGGGACGACACCGGCACGGACCGCGTCGACGACCTGGGTCACGGCGGCCGCGATCCCCCACGCGATCGCGATGGTCGCGATCGTCCGGACCGCGCCGGTGCCGGCGGCGGCCACGACGAAGCCGCGTGCCGTCCGGGACAGACGGAGCAGGCGGGGGTCGAGCGGCTTCACACGTGCCTCCTGGTCAGTGCGCGGCCTGCGCGACGGTGGCGCGCGAGACCCGCTTGCGGAAGACCCAGTACGTCCACGCCTGGTAGGCGAGCACGAGCGGGATGCAGACCAGCGCGACCCAGCTCATCACCGTCAGCGTGTACGTGCCGGACGAGGCGTTGGCGACGGTCAAGCTGTTCGCCGGGTCGTTCGTGGCGGGCATGACGTCCGGGAACACCGCGGTGAACATCGCCAGGACGACCGCCGCGATCGTGACGGCCATCAGGGTGAAGGCACGTCCCTCCCGGCCGCGTGCGGCACAGAGGACCGCGACGACCAGGGCCACGGCACCGACGGCGGAGAGCACGAGCGACGTCGGGGTGGACCGGACGAGCGCCATCGTGACCAGGAAGACCGCCGCCACGACGACCGTGACCACGCCGGCGCGCTTCGCCAGGCGCATCGCCCGCTCGCGCATCTCGCCCTCGGTCTTCAACGCCACGAACACGACGCCGTGGGTGAAGAAGACCAGCAGCGTGGTGGCACCGGCGAGCAGTGCGAAGGGGTTGAGCAGGTCGAACAGCGTGCCGGTGTAGTTGTGTCCGGAGTCCATCGGGATCCCGCGGACGACGTTGCCGAACGCGACGCCCCAGAGGAACGACGGCACCGCGCTGCCGACCACGATCATCAGGTCGAACCGGCGCTTCCACGCCAGGTGCTTGTTCTGGTGCCGGTACTCGAACGACACCCCGCGCAGGATCAGCGCGGCGAGGATGAGCAGCAGCGCCAGGTAGAAGCCGGAGAACATCGTCGCGTACCACTCGGGGAAGGCGGCGAACAGGCAGGCGCCGGCGACGATCACCCAGGTCTCGTTGAGGTCCCAGACGGGGCCGATGGTGTTGATGAGGACGCGGCGGTCGGTGTCGTCCTTGCCGAGGAACGGCAGGGACATGCCGACGCCGAAGTCGAACCCGTCGAGCACGAAGTACCCGACGAAGAAGAGTCCGACGATCGCGAACCACAGAACGGGCAGGTCCATCTCAGGCAGCTTTCATCTCTAGTAGACCGTCACTTCGTGCTTGACCTCGCCGGTCTCCGCGTCGACCTCGGCCGGGGCGGCCGGGCCCTCCTGGGCGACCTTCTTGATGAGTCGGAACTCGACCACCGCGAGGGATCCGTAGATGAGGGTGAACACGACGAGCGAGATGAGGACCTCGAGGCCCGTCACGTTCGGGGAGACACCGTCGGCCGTCTTGAGCAGGCCGAACACGAGCCACGGCTGGCGGCCCATCTCGGTGAAGACCCAGCCGACGATCATCGCGGCCATCGGCAGCGGCACCGCCCAGATCGCGATGCGCCAGATCCACCGCTGCTGCGGGAAGCGGCCCTTGCGGGTCAGCCAGAGCCCGGCGAGCGAGACCAGCACGGCGCCCATCCCGAGCGCGATCATCCAGCGGAAGGACCAGTAGGTCACCCAGATGATCGGCTTGTAGTTCCCCGGGCCGTAGACCTGCGTGTACTGCGCCTGCAGGTCGTTGATGCCCTCGACCGTGCCGGTGAAGGTGTGCGTCGACAGGAAGGACAGCAGGTAGGGCACGCGGATCGAGAACAGTTCGGTCACGCCGTCGGGCGTGCCGAGCGTGAAGATCGAGAACGAGGCGTCCTTGCCGGTCGCGGTGTTGTAGAGCGCCTCGGCGGCGGCCATCTTCATCGGCTGCGTGTCGACCATGGTGAGCCCGAGCTGGTCACCGGTCAGGACCGTCAGCGCACCCGCGGCGACCATCGTCCAGAGGCCGAACTTCAGCGCCGGCATCATCGTCTCGAGGTTCTGGTTGCGCGCCAGGTGGTAGGCGGCGACCGAGATGATCACGCCGGCGGCGACCATGAAGCACGCGAAGATCGTGTGCGGGAAGGCCGCCAGGGCGACCTTGTTGCCGAGGACGGCCCAGATGTCGGTGAGTTCGGCACGACCCTTCGCCGCGTTGATCGCGTAGCCGACCGGGTGCTGCATGAACGCGTTGGCGGCGATGATGAAGTACGCCGACATGATCGTGCCCGCGCTGACGCACCAGATGCTCGCCAGGTGCAGCTTCTTCGGCAGGCGGTCCCAGCCGAAGATCCAGACGCCGAGGAACGCGGCTTCGAAGAAGAACGCCAGGATGCCCTCGAGCGCGAGCGGGGCGCCGAAGACGTCGCCGACGAAGCGGGAGTAGTCGGACCAGTTCATGCCGAACTGGAACTCCTGCACGATGCCGGTGACGACCCCCATCGCGAAGTTGATGAGGAAGATGCGTCCGAAGAAGCGGGTGAGCTGCAGGTAGTGCGCCCGCCCGGTCCGGACCCAGGCGGTCTGGAACACCGCGACGACGACGGCCATGCCGATCGTCAGCGGGACGAAGAGGAAGTGGTAGATCGTCGTCAGACCGAACTGCCACCGCGACAGCAGGAGCGGGTCCAGGAGGTCGTTCATGCTTCGACGGTACTGTCGCCCGCGCTGATTCGACAAGTTGTAGAGGGGCCTCCTGCACGAACGTGCACAGGCTCTGCACGGCACAACCGTGCGGAACAAGTGTCACGCACGAGTGCCCCCGGAACGACGACAGGCGCCGGGCTCGATGCCCGACGCCTGTCGTCGTGGGTCCCGCGCAACGACGCGGGATCCGGGATGTCCGTGCGACCTAGAGCAGGCCCTCGTCGGTCAGGAAGTCCTTCGCGATCTTCGAGGCCTTCTCCTTGTCGACGGTGCTCTTGGTGTTGAGCTCGATGAGCGCGTCGGTCGTCAGGACCTTGCTCACCTTGTCGATGTCCGCCGCGGCCTTGTCGTCGACCTTGCTCGACACCACCGGGGTGACGTTCTGCGGCACGATGAGGTTCTTCGGGTCCTTGAGGACCACGAAGTCGTTGGCCTTGATGCTCGGGTCGGCGGTGTAGATGTCCGCGAGCTGCACGGTGCCGTCCTTGAGCGCCTTGACCGTCAGGGCCCCGCCGGAGTCCTCGATCGCCTTGGACTGGACCGTGACGCCGTACACGGACTCCAGGCCCTTCGGACCGTACGGACGCGTCTGGTTCTCCGAGTTCGCGCCGACCGTCAGCGTGCCCTTGACCTTCGACAGGTCGGCGAGGCTCGTCACGTCGTTCTCCTCGGAGAACTTCTTCGTGACGGTGTAGCTGTCCTGGTCGGTGGCCTCGGCGGCGTCCAGGGCACGGAGCCCCTTCGGCAGGGCCTTCTCGAGTCCGGCCGTGATCTCCGACTCGGTCTTCGCGGTCGAGTTCTTGTCGAAGTACTGCAGCAGGTTGCCGCCGTACTCCGGCATGACGTCGATCGCGCCCTTCTCGAGCTGCGGGAGGTAGACCTCGCGCTGCCCGATGTTGAAGTTCCGCTTCACCTGGAAGCCGTCCTTCTCGAGGACCTGGGCGTAGAGCTCGGCGATGATCTCGTTCGAGTAGTACTGCTGCGACCCGACGACGATCGTCTTCGAGTCGGAGGAGGTGCTGGAGCCGCTGTCGAGCGGGCTGCTGGAGGAGCAGCCGGCGAGGGCGGCGGCCACGCCGACGGCGACCGCGGCGGCGATGCCGGCGCGGAGCTTGGGTGCTGTGATCACGAGGGGGTTCCTTCCGGGATGGGTGTGTGGGGCCGCTCACGCGATCCCGAGCGACGCCGTGTCGGACGGTCGGCGACGCCCGCGGGCACCACCGCCCGCTGGAGCACGGAGAAGACGATCTCGAACGCGATCGCGAGTGCGATCACGAGGATGGAGGCGCCGAGCATCATGGCGTAGTCCTGGGTCTTCAGCCCGAGGAACACGTAGCCACCGAGCCCGCCGGAGCCGACGTACGCGGCGAGGGTGGCGGTGGCGACGACCTGGAGCACGGCGGCTCGGACGCCGCCGACGAGCAGCGGCAGGCCGAGCGGGATCTCGACTTTGGTCAGGATCTGCCACTCGGTCATGCCCTGCGCCCGAGCGGCGTCGACGGTCACCGGTTCGACGGACTCGATGCCGGCGTAGGCACCGGCGAGCACCGACGGGATCGCCAGGACGACGAGCGCGAGCAGGGGTGCCTGCAGGTTGGCGCCGAGCATGAGGCCCACCAGGGTGAGCACGCCGAGTGTCGGCAGGGCGCGGATGCCGCCGGACAGGGCGATCGCGAAGCCGCGGGCCTTGCCGGTGTGGCCGATGGCGTAGCCGATCGGGATGGCGATCACCGACGCGATGAGGACGGCGAGCAGCGAGATCCAGATGTGTTCCCACAGCCGCTCGGGCACGGCGTCCGGGCCGGCGTAGTTGGCGGGGTCGAACACCCAGCCGAAGGCCTGTCCGATGATCATGAGGTGACCTCCGCGTTCTGGAGCACGCGGCGGGTCGCACGCTTCGACGGCGCCGAACGACGCGTCCACGGCATCACGATGCGGCCGAGCAGCACGAGCAGCCCGTCGATCGCGAACGCCAGGACGAGCACCATCACGACACCCGCGAGGATCTCCTCGGGGATGTTCCGACCGATGCCGTCGGTGAAGAGCGACCCGAGGCTCTGGATGCCGAGGACAGCGCCGACCGTGGTCAGCGAGATGGTCGACACCGAGACGACCCGGAGGCCGGCGAGCAGCACGGGGCCGGCGAGCGGCAGGTCCACGCGGAAGAAGCGCTGTGCTCCCGAGTACCCCATCGCGGTCGCGGCCGAGGTGGTGTCCGGGTCGACCGAGCCGAGGCCGTCCACCGTCGAGCGGACCATCAGCGCGAGACCGTAGAGCGTCAGGCCGACGACGACGTTCACCGGGTCCTGGAGTCCGGTGCCGATGAGCCCCGGCAGGGCGATGAACAGCGGGAGCGACGGGATGGCGTAGAGCAGCCCGGCGAGCGTGACGATGCCGCCACCCAGACCGCTGCTCACCCGACGTGCACCGGGCCGGCGGAGTCGGACGACGAGCCAGCCGATCGGGATCGACAGCAGGAACGCGACGATGATCGGCGGGATCGCGATCGCCAGGTGCGCGACCGTGTCGTCCCCGATCGTGTCGAGGTTCGACAGCACCCAGTTCACCGGGTGCTCCCACCCTGCGCCGCAGCACCCGGGGCGCTGGGCGTCCCGGCCTCGGAGCGGACAGCGGCAGCGGCGTCGACGACGCCGACGGGACCGGTCAGGACGCCGGCGGCGCGACCGTCCCCGTCCACGACGACCGGACCGGTCGGGGTCTGCTCGACGCGGAGGGACCGACGGCCCCGGCCCACGCCGATGAAGTTCGCGACGAAGTCGTCCGCCGGGGCGGACAGGATCTCGGCGGGGGTCCCCTGCTGGGCGATCTCGCCGCCCTTCTTGAGGATCACGACCTGGTCGCCGAGCTTGAAGGCCTCGTCGATGTCGTGCGTGACGAAGACGACGGTCTTGCCGAGCTCACGCTGCAGTCGGATCAGCTCGTCCTGCAGGTCGTTGCGGACGAGCGGGTCGACGGCGCCGAACGGTTCGTCCATGAGCAGGACGTTCGGGTCGACCGCGAGACCACGGGCGACGCCGACGCGCTGCTGCTGTCCGCCGGAGAGCTGCGAGGGGTAGCGGTCGGCCAGGGACCGGTCGAGACCCACCGTGTCCATGAGCTCGAGCGCGCGCTTCCGCGCGTCGGCCTTCGAGACGCCGGTGAGCAGCGGCACGGTCGCGATGTTGTCGGCCACCTTGCGGTGCGGCAGCAGCCCGGCGTTCTGCATCACGTAGCCGATCCGACGGCGCAGCTGCACCGGGTCGACACCGGCGATGTCCTCGCCGTCGATCTGGACGGACCCCGCGGTCGGGTCGATCATCCTGTTGATCATCCGGAGGAGCGTGGTCTTGCCACAACCGCTCGAACCGACGAACACCGTCGTGCTCCGCGAGGGGATCACGAGGTCGAACGACTCGACGGCGTTCGTGCCGTCCGGGTAGGTCTTGCGCACCGAGCGGAACTCGATCATGGGTGCCCTTCTTGGTGGAGGTAGCCCGACTCCGGAGAACAGTACATGCCCGAGCGCATACCGGTTCGCTCAGGTCCGAACGTGACGCCTGGCGGACATCCACCCCGGGTCCGCGCAGTTCGGACACGAACGCCCGCCCCTCCTGTCCGGAGGAACGGGCGTTCGGGTGGTTCCGGGTCGGCTCGTGCCGACCGGCGATCGATCAGGAGGCCCCGATCACCGACTCCAGGTACGGCCGGCTCATCGCGCGGTACGCCGCGATCAGCTCGGTGTCGGGGTGGTCGCGGTCGACGTGGGCGCGGGCGAGGACCGCGTGCGCCGACTCCGCCAGGACGACCCACGCGCGGTTCACCGCGTCGGTCTGCGGCAGGTCGAACCGCTCGCGCATCACGGTGCCGACGGCCCCGCCGAGCGCGGCGAGCCGGTCGGCGTCCTCGTCACCGGAGGTGGTGTCGATGTCGGCGAACCGGATGGCCCGGAAGCCGGGCTCGGTGCGGTACATCTCCGCCGTCATGTCGACGAGCGCGTCGCAGCCTTCCTGCCACGTCGTGGCACCCGAGGCGTCGAGCGTCTCGACGAAGCGGGCGGCGAGGCGCTGGGTGCAGCGGATGGCCAGGGCCTCGACCACGGCGATGCGGTCCGGGAAGTACCGGTAGACCGTGCCGATGGACGCGCCGGCGCGCTCGGCGACCATGGCGGTCGTGAGCCGTTCGAAGCCGATCTCGTCGATGACCGCCGCAGCGGCGTCGAGGAGGCCCGCGAGGCGCGCCGAGCTGCGGGCCTGGACCGGCTCGTTCCTGAGCAGTGATGATCCCCCCGGCAGTGCGTTCGAAACCTCGGTGACGAGCACGTGAACTCCTTCTCGCGGTGACCGCGGGCTGACTGGCTGAGACCGCAACTCTCGCAGACGCCGGCTTGGTCTTGGCTGCGATTCCCGGGGTGTCGGGTCCCCGGCCCCGTCCGGCGAGCACCCCGCATGGGATGATGGTGCGATGCCCGAGTCGACGCCTCCGGACCCTGCCGCGCCCCGGGACACCGTCCCGACGCCCGAGGGCAGCGCAGCTCCGGGCCGGGACTCCCGGTCCGTGGAACGCGAGCACGACCGGCGCGAACAGTCCCCCTGGGGCATCCAGCAGTGGGAGACCGCGATCCCCGAACCGATCCTGCACCGGGCCGCCCGCATCGAGGACGCCGTGCAGGAGTACCGCGAACAGCACGCCCGGAAGCGCGGTCAGGTCCCCACGGTCATCCCCTACACGGGCTACGGCGCACCGGGGTGGGTCCGCGTGCTCTGCCGGGTGCTGCTCACCCGCCGCGGCCTGGCCTCCGACGTCTCGTACGCGGGCGTCCGCGGCTGGCGCAGCTTCACCAGCGTGGCCGTCGACCACGCCGAGGTCACCATCACCGCCGGCGGCAGCACCCACACCGTGCAGAGCGACCGTGGCGGGGTCGTCGATGCCATCGTCCCGATCGACCTCGAACCCGGCTGGCAGACGATCCGCCTGTCCGCCGGTGGCATGCGCGACGTGGACGCGGACGTCTTCGTGGTGCACCCGGACACCCGCTTCGGCCTGCTGTCGGACATCGACGACACCGTGATGGTGACGAGCCTGCCCCGTCCGATGCTGGCCGCCTGGAACTCGTTCGTGCTCACCGAGCACGCCCGACGTCCGGTGCCGGGCATGTCGGTCCTCTACGAACGCGTCCTGGCGCAGCACCCGGGCGCGCCCACCGTGTACCTGTCCACCGGCGCCTGGAACGTGGCACCGACGCTGCAGCGCTTCCTGACCCGGAACATGTACCCGTCCGGCACCCTGCTGCTCACCGACTGGGGCCCCACCCACGACCGGTTCTTCCGCAGCGGGCAGCAGCACAAGCAGGACAACCTGCGCCGCCTCGCCCGGGACTTCCCGGACATCCAGTGGTTGCTCGTCGGCGACGACGGGCAGCACGACGAGCACCTCTACGGCGAGTTCGCCAGGGAGCACCCGGACAGCGTCGCCGCGGTCGCGATCCGGCAGCTGTCCACCAGCGAGGCGGTCCTGGCCGGTGGTCGGTCGCGTGCCCAGGAGCGCACCCGCGACTCCACCGTGCCGTGGGTCTACGCCCCGGACGGCGCCGGTCTCTGGACCGAACTCGGACGCGTCGGGATCGCCGAACTCGACTGAGCGGCGCCCGAAGTGCTGCCGGGAGCGATCTGAACGCACCTTCAGCGCAGGTGCGCCGCAGCCTCCGGGTGGTTCGATCAGGGCATGGCTCAGCGCATCGAGGACCACGCCCTCATCGGGGACTGTCACACCGCCGCACTCGTCACCCGGGACGGTGACGTCGACTGGGCGTGCCTCCCCCGGTTCGACAGTGCATCGACGTTCGCGTCCCTGCTCGGCGACGAACACGACGGGCAGTGGTCGCTCCGCCCCGCCGACCCCGAGGCGACCCCGGTGCGCCGGCACGACGGCGACTCCCTGGTCCTCTCGACCGTGTGGACCACCACGACCGGCGTCGTCGAGGTCACCGACTTCATGCCCGTCGACGCCCACCGCGCGACCATCGTCCGCCGGGTCCGCGGCCTCACCGGCACGGTCGAGATGCGGCAGGTGCTCCGCATCCGGTTCGGGTACGGCTCCGTCCTGCCCTGGATCCGCCAGGTCGGCAACGCGGACGAGCCGGTCCTCGTCGCGACCGCCGGTCCGGACGCCGTCGTCGTGCGGGGCCCGCGCTTCCGGGCCGACGACCACCGGCACACCTCCACCACGACGATCGCGGACGGCGACGTGCTCGACACCGTCCTCACCTGGTACCCGTCGCACCGCGAACCGCCGGAGCCGTTCGACGTCGACGCGGCCCTGCATCACACCCGCGACTGGTGGCACGACTGGACCTCCCGCACCCGCGCCGAGGGGAAGTACGCCCCCGCCGTCCGCAGCTCCCTGATGTACCTGCGGGCGATGACCCACGCCGAGACCGGCGGCGTCGTGGCGGCCGCGACCACGAGCCTCCCGGAGGACCCCGGCGGCGAACGCAACTGGGACTACCGCTTCGTGTGGCTGCGTGACGCGTCGATGGCGCTCGCGTCCCTCATCGCCCACGGGTACCGCGACGAGGCCTCGCACTGGCGCGCCTGGCTGCTCCGGGCGATCGCCGGCGACCCGGACGACGTGCAGATCATGTACGGCATCGCCGGCGAGCGGGAGTTGCCCGAACGCACGCTCGACCACCTGTCCGGGTACGCCGACTCGAAGCCGGTCCGCGTCGGCAACGGTGCGTACACGCAGTACCAGGGCGACGTGTTCGGCGAGGTCCTGGCGGCCCTGCACGACGCCCGCGAACTCGGCGTCGAGGAGAGCGGCGCCTCCTGGTCACTCCAGCGCGCCCTCCTCAGTCACGTCGAGGCGCACTGGCAGGAGCCCGACAACGGCATCTGGGAGATGCGCGGACCGCGCCGGCACTTCACCCACTCGCGCGCGATGATCTGGGCGGCGTTCGACCGCGGGGTCGCCGCGTGCGAGGAGTTCGGCCTCGAGGGGCCGGTGGAGCGCTGGCGCACCCTGCGCGACCAGGTCCGGGCCGAGATCGAGGAGCACGGCTGGAACGCCGAGCGGGGTGCCTACCGCCAGCACTACGACACCGACGAGGTCGACGCGAGTCTGCTCGTGCTCCCCCAGATCGGCTACTGCAAGCCGGACGACCCGCGGATGCTCGGGACGGTGGCCGCCATCGAGCAGGACCTGCGGGTCGGCGACGACGGACTGCTGCTCCGGTACCGGACGTCCTCCGGCTTCGACGGACTCAGCGGCGCGGAACACCCGTTCCTGGCCTGCTCGTTCTGGCTGGTCGAGCAGTACGCCGGCTCGGGGCGGGTCGAGGACGCGGAACGGCTCATGGACGTCCTCGTCGGGTTCGCGAACGACGTCGGGATGCTGTCCGAGGAGATCGACGTCGCGACCGGCCACCACATCGGCAACACCCCGCAGGCGCTCTCACACCTGACGCTCGTCACCGCGGCCGACGCGATCGCACGGGCGAAGGGGGCGGCGGCAGGGCACCGGACCCGGGCGGCACAGCACGGTGGCGGCACCTGGAGCGTCACCGGCGCCGGTGACGGGGCGGGGGGGCCGGCCGCACGCCTGCAGGGGGGCCGCAGGGGGGGCGCCACGACGGACGGGCGGCCCGGTACCAGCTGGTACCGGGCCTCCCGTCATGCGGTGGTCACGTCGGTCAGGACGAGCTGACCCACTCGGCCGGGCCGCGCGAACCCGCGCGGTACTCCTCGAGCGGGACCGCACCGGACTTCCAGGCGTTCACGACCGGCTCGACGATCTCCCAGCAGCGCTCCGCGACGTCGCCGCGGATGGAGAGCAGCGGGTCGTCGTGGAAGATGCCGTTGAGGACCTCGCCGTAGGGGGTGAGCTCGCCGTCGTCGAACGAGGACGACAGGGTGACCTGGCCCATCTCGAACGGGTTGCCGCCACCGTTGGCCGAGACCGACAGCTCGATCTCGTCCGGGTTGAGGACGATGCGCAGCGTGTCCGCCTTGGGCCGACCGGACAGGCCGGAGGGCAGGCGCGTCACGGGCTTGAAGGTGATGAGGACCTCCTTGCGGCTGGCGCCGAGCGCCTTGCCGGAGCGGAGGGTGAAGGGGACGCCGGCCCAACGGGCGGTGTCGACCTCGACCTCGATCTCGGCCAGGGTCTCGGTCTCGCGCGACGGGTCGACCCCGTCCTCCTGCTGGTACGACGGCAGGTCCTTGCCGTCGATCGTGCCGGCGGTGTAGACCGCGCGGCGCGAGGCGATGGTCGCATCGTCGCCCTTGAGGCGCGTCGAGCGGAGCACACGCGCCAGCGACGAACGGAACTCGACCGAGTCGATCGCTGCCGGGGCGTCCATCGTCACGAGCGCCAGGATCTGGAGCAGGTGCGACTGGATCATGTCGACCAGGGCGCCGGCCTCGTCGTAGTACTGCGCGCGGTTCTCGAGGCCCAGGGTCTCGTCGTAGAAGACGTCGACCTTCTCGATGTTGTCGGCGTTCCAGATCGGCTCGAACATGCGGTTCGCGAAGCGCAGACCGATGATGTTGAGGACAGTGGTGCGGCCGAGGAAGTGGTCTGTGCGGTGCACGCGCTCTTCCGGGACGAGCTCGAGGACCGTCTTGTTGAGGGCCTCGGCGCTGGCGACGTCGGTGCCGAACGGCTTCTCGAACGCCAGGGTGGTGCCCTCGGGCAGCTCGACGTGCTGGAGCGCCTCGCAGATGTCGGACGCGATCTGCGGCGGCAGCGCGAAGTAGAGGATCGGCTCGGCCTCGGCGGCGTCGAGCAGGGCCTTCAGGTGCTCCGGGTCGGTCGGGTCGCCCTGGATGAACTTCGTCGACTCGATGGTCGCGTCGACCTCCGGGCCCGCGACGTCCTGCGACGCGAACGACTTCGTGACGACGTCCTTCCACTGCTCCTCGCTGCGGGCACTGCGGCCCGTGCCGATGAGCTGGACCGGGACGGAGCGGCCGCTCTGCAGGAAGGTCCCGAGACCCGGCAGGAGGAGGCGTGAGGCGAGGTCGCCGGTCGCGCCGAAGATGATGAGCGTGCGCTTGTCAGTCACCGGAGGTGACTCCTTTCGCTTGTGGACGGTCCGCAGGACCTGCGGCCGCGGTCATGCGGTCCTCAGGAGCCAAGGTCCATCGTGCCCGGGAGATTCCCGGACCGTTCCAGATGTTGTTCGATGCACGCGTCCGGTGGCGGCGATCCGCCTGCCCCGGACGCAGTTCGGGCGGCACCGAGATGGTGCCGCCCGAAGCGTGTGTGGCGTGGGTCAGTGCCCGAAGTTGCCGCGGTAGTACTCGTAGACCCAGCCCACGAGCGTGATCGCGACGAGCACGAGGCCGATCGGCACGATCCAGAGGCCGGCTGCGACCCCGAGGAACACGAGCGCGATCGCCGCGGCGAGGAACAGCGGCCACCAGGACCACGGGCTGAAGTGCCCGAGCTCGGCATCGCCGTCCTCGATGTTGGCGTCCTGACGGTCCTCCGGAAGCACCCCGCCCTGCGCCGACATGACGCGGCCCAGGTAGAAGGCGATGAAGGCGGACATGATGCCGGTCAGGCCGATCGACAGGGTGCCGACCCACTCGACGGAGCCGTAGTAGATCATCGACCAGATCGTGTACGCGGCGTCCGCGAGCACGAAGAAGACGAACAGGATCCAGAACAGATTGGTGTTGGCGCGCATGGCTGCTACTTCACCTGGCCCTTCGCGGCGTCGTAGGTCGGAGCGTCAGGTGCGTCCTTCGCCGGACCCACACCGACCGGCACGCCGGCCTCGGGGTGGTTCAGGTCGAACGCCGGGGACTCGGAACGGATCCGCGGGATCGAGGTGAAGTTGTGCCGCGGCGGCGGGCAGGAGGTCGCCCACTCGAGCGAGCGGCCGTAGCCCCACGGGTCGTTGACGGCCACCTTCGGGGCGTTCCGCGCGGTGACGTAGACGTTGAAGATGAACGGCAGGAACGAGATGCCGAGGATCATTGAGCCGATCGTCGACACCTGGTTCATCCAGGTGAAGCCGTCGTTCGGCAGGTAGGTCGCGTACCGACGGGGCATGCCCACGACGCCCAGCCAGTGCTGGATGAGGAACGTGGTGTGGAAGCCGACGAACAGCAGCCAGAAGTGGATCTTGCCGAGACGCTCGTTGAGCATCTTGCCGGTGAACTTCGGCCACCAGAAGTAGAAGCCGGAGAACATCGCGAACACGACGGTGCCGAAGACCACGTAGTGGAAGTGCGCGACGACGAAGTACGTGTCGGACACGTGGAAGTCGAGCGGCGGCGATGCCAGGATCACGCCGGTGAGGCCACCGAAGGTGAAGGTCACGAGGAAGCCGATGGCCCAGAGGATCGGGGTCTCGAAGGTGACCGAGCCGCGCCACATGGTGCCGACCCAGTTGAAGATCTTCACGCCGGTCGGGACCGCGATGAGCATCGTCATCAGCGAGAACCAGGGCAGCAGGACGCCACCGGTGACGTACATGTGGTGCGCCCACACCGTGACCGAGAGGGCCGCGATGGTGATGGTCGCGTAGACGAGCGTCTTGTACCCGAAGATCGGCTTGCGGCTGAACACCGGGAAGACCTCGGACACGATGCCGAAGAACGGCAAGGCGATGATGTAGACCTCGGGGTGCCCGAAGAACCAGAACAGGTGCTGCCAGAGCAGGGCACCGCCGTTGGCCGGGTTGAAGATCTGCGCGTCGAACACCCGGTCGAGACCGAGGCCGAACAGTGCGGCGGCGAGGACCGGGAAGGCCATCAGCACGAGGAGGCTCGTGACGAGCACGTTCCACGTGAAGATCGACATGCGGAACATCGTCATGCCCGGGGCACGCATCGTGATGATCGTGGTGATGAAGTTGACCGCACCGAGGATCGTCGAGAAGCCGGTCATGCCGAGCCCGAAGACCCACAACGTGCCGCCGAGCCCTGGTGTGAACGTCGTGTCACTCAGTGGCGCGTAGGCGAACCACCCGAACGAGGCCGCACCCTGCGGGGTGAGGAAGCCACCGACGGCGATCGCGCTACCGAAGAAGTACATCCAGAAGGCCAGGCCGTTCAGACGCGGGAACGCCACGTCCGGTGCACCGATCTGCAGCGGCATGATCGCGTTCGCGAAGCCCGAGAACAGCGGCGTCGCGAACATCAGCAGCATGATCGTGCCGTGCATCGTGAAGAGCTGGTTGTACTGCTCCTTGGTCGCGACGACCTGGAGCCCCGGCTCGAACAGCTGCGCGCGGATGACGAGCGCCATGATGCCGGCGAGCAGGAAGTAGAGGAACGAGGTGATCAGGTACATGTACCCGATCGTCTTGTGGTCGGTGGAGGTCGCCCACCGGACGATGATGTTGCCCTTGCGACCGACCCTCGATGCCTGGAAGTCCGGCGTCGAAGGCCTGGTTGTCGCCTGGCCGACGAATGACGTTGTCATTGAGACGCGCCCTTACTTCTTCTCGCTGGACGCCTCGGCAGGCGTCTCGTTGTTCGGCTGGTTCGTGTTGGTGTCGTACTCGTTGCCGAGCAGACCGACCTTGCCCTGGTCCTTGAGGGACGCGAGGTAGTCGTCGTACTTCGCCTGCGACACGACCTTCACCTGGAAGAGCATGAGGGAGTGGTACTCACCGCAGAGCTCGGCGCACTTGCCCTGGTAGGTGCCTTCCTTCTCCGGGATGAAGTACTCGTAGTTCGTCCGGCCCGGGAGCATGTCCTTCTTGTAGAGGAAGTCGATGACCCAGAAGGAGTGGTTGACGTCGCGAGAGCTGAGCTCGATCTCGACCTTCTTGCCCACCGGCAGGTACAGCGTCGGGAGGAGCGACTCGTCGATGGCGCCGCCACCGTTCTCTTCTTCCTGGGCCTGGATGCCCTGGTAGTAAACGCTTTCCTTCGGGTTGCTCTTGTCGATGTAGTTGAAGTCCCAGCCCCAGCGCTTGCCGTAGACGTGCACGGTGGCATCGGGCTGTGCGAACGGCTTCTCGATCGCTTCCTGGTCCTTCGCGGTGAAGGCGAAGAAGCCGAGGACGAGGATCAGCGGCACGATCGTGTAGAAGATCTCGAGCGGCATGTTGTACCGCATCTGCACGGGCAGGCCGGTCTGGCCCTTCCGGCGGCGGTAGACGATCGCGGCCCAGATGATCAGGCCCCAGACGATCAGACCCACGGCGAGCAGCACGATCCAGCTCGTCGTCCACAGGCCGACGATGCGGCTCGTGTGGTTGGTGACGTCCTTCGTCTGCTCCGTGCCCGGGAGCCATCCGTTCATCTGCTGCTGCGTGCAGCCAGCCAGTGCGATGACCAGACCGACGGCCACCGGCACGGCCGCCCAACGTATACGGCGATTCGAACGCACTGTTACCTCTCGGAAAGACGTGGCCCGGGAACCGGTCGTCGTGCGACCGGTGCCGACGGTGACCCCGTCGACGAGCACCGAGGTCAGCCGTGGGGCTGACGCGTGGGTGACTCCCAGCTTGGTTGGAACACTCCTAGCCTACTCGCAGCCATCGACACCGAGCGCACAACCGACACGCGTTGTGGACGGAAACGGCACTGCGAGCGGTGGTTTCCCCTGGTCATCCGCGTCCTCGAGGATGTCCACGACGATCTGCGTCGGGATCGGGGAGCGGGAACGCGAACGGGGAGTGACCATGTCGGTCACTCCCCGTTCGCGTGTCGCCACTCCCCCGCGTGTGCGGAGGACCGGCGGGCGGTTCGTCGGGCGCTCAGTGGAAGCTGTCGCCACACGCGCAGGAGCCCTGCGCGTTCGGGTTGTCGATGGTGAAGCCCTGCTTCTGGATCGTGTCCTCGAAGTCGATCGTGGCACCGTCGAGGTAGGGCACGCTCATCTTGTCGACGACGACCTCGACCCCGTCGAACTCGGCCGTGGCGTCACCGTCGAGCAGACGCTCGTCGAAGTAGAGCTGGTAGATGAGGCCCGAGCACCCGCCGGGCTGGACGGCGAGGCGGAGGCGCAGGTCGTCGCGCCCTTCCTGCTCGAGCAGGCTGGCGACCTTCGCCGAGGCCGCGTCGCTCAGCAGCACACCGTGCGACTCGGCATCGGTCGCTGCTTCGGTCGTGATGGTGTCGCTCATCGACGTCTCCCTTGCTGGCGGTGTCGTTCACCGGCCGTCGCGTCGATTCTAAGCACGCGCACCGACCGACGGGGTCCGGATCCAGGACCTGTGGAGGACGGGCCCCGGAGGACGACCGTCACGCCCGGCCCTGCAGACGCGCCAGGAGGATCGCCTCCGAGACGATCGCGCGGTGCAGCACGCCCAGGTGCTGGGACTCGTTCGGGCTGTGCGCCCGCGTGTCGGGGTCCTCGACGCCGGTGACCAGGATCTGCGCCTCGGGGAACTCGGCGGCCAGGTCCGACACGAAGGGGATCGAGCCGCCGATGCCCTGCTCCACGGGGTCGGCACCCCAGCCCTCGGACATCGCCGTGCGGGCCTCCTGGACGGCCCAGCCGGTGGCGTCGACCAGGAAGCCGTCGCCCGCGTCGACCTCGGTGATCTCCATGCGCGCACCGAAGGGGACGTGCTGCCGCAGGTGGGCCTCCACCGCGGCGAAGGCGTCCGTCGCGGCCTGACCCGGGGCGACCCGGACCGACACCCGCGCGGCGACCGTCGGGATCAGGGTGTTCGAGGCGTTCGCGACGCTCGGGACGTCGAGGCCCGTGACCGTGATCGACGGCTGGAACCACATCCGCGACAGGACCGGACCGTTGCCGACCGGGCGGGCACCCGCGACCAGGGCCGCCTCGGTCGCGAAGTCCGCCTCGGACCGTTCGGGCACCGGGGCGTCGTGTGCCGTCAGCCCGGCCACTGCGACCGCGCCGTCGTCGTCGTGCAGCGAGGCCAGGAGGCGGACCATCGGCATCATCGCGTCCGGAGCCGCACCACCGTACATGCCGCTGTGGCTGGCGTGCTCGAGCGTCGTCACCGTGAGCTTGAACGTGGTGTTGCCACGGAGGGAGACGGTGATCGCCGGGACCTCGGTCGACCAGTTGTCGCTGTCCGCGACGACGATGACGTCGGCGGCCAGGTGCTCGCGCTGCTCGCGCAGGAAGGTGCGGAACGAGCGGGAGCCGAACTCCTCCTCACCCTCGATGAACAGGACGATGCCGACGTCCAGGTCGTCGCCGAACTGCGCGTGCACGGCCCGGAGCGCGGCGACGTGCGTCATCACGCCGGCCTTGTCGTCGGAGGCGCCGCGCCCGTACAGGCGGTCACCGCGGAGTGTCGGCTCGAACGGCGGCGTCTCCCACAGGGCGTCGTCGCCCTGGGGCTGCACGTCGTGGTGCGCGTAGAGCATCACGGTCGGCTTGCCGTTCCGCGCCGGACGGACCGCCAGGACAGCGGGCTGCCCGAGCTCGACGGTCTCCTCCCCTGGCGCGACCGTGTCGGCGTCGGCGGGCGTGTCGCCCTCGACCGCGGACCGCAGGATCCGGACCTCGTCGAACACCTCGGTGGAGCGCACCAGCTCGGCCACGGCCTCCGCGTTCCGACGCACGTGCGCCGGGTCGAAGGCCGACCAGGACACCGACGGGATGCGCACGAGCGCGGAGAGGTCGGCGATCGTGGCGGGCAGCGCGCCCTGCACGTGCTCGCGCAGCGCGTCCAGCAGAGCGGGGTCGGTCGCGGGTGCCTGGGGCCCGGCTGCGGAGGCGTGCTTCTCGGTGTCGGTCATGGCCGGTAATCTAGAGGACGTCCAGCACGCAGAGCGCCGTTAGGAACGACCGTGGCGAAGGCAACCCCCAAGACCAACGTGACCGTGAACCCGGCCGACGACGAGCTCGTCGCGCACGGCAAGGGTCGCCCCACGCCGTCGCGCCGCGAACGCGAAGCCGCCAACAAGCGTCCCATCGTCGGCAACACCCCGGCGGACAAGAAGGCCGCGCGGACCCGCCTCAACAGCGAACGCGAGCGTGCCCGCGTCGGCATGGCGAACGGCGAAGAGCGCTACCTGCCGGCGAAGGACCGCGGTGAACAGCGCCGGTTCATCCGCAACACCATCGACGCCCGCTGGAACGTGGGAGAGGTCATGATGCCGGTGCTCATCCTGTTCCTGCTCGTCGGGTTCATCGCCGCACAGACCGCTGCCGCCTCGTACTCCCTGCTGTTCGTCTGGGCGTTCGTGCTGCTGTTCGTCCTCGACTGCGCGGTCCTCTGGTTCATGCTGCGTCGCAAGCTCACGGCGGCCGGACAGGACTTCCAGCGCGGCAACTTCCTCTACATCCTGACGCGGGCGTGGCAGCTGCGGTTCCTCCGCCTGCCGAAGCCGCAGGTCAAGCGCGGGCAGCACCCGACTCTCTGACCTCGTCCGACACGAGCGCCGTCGACCTCCGGGTCGGCGGCGCTTCGTCGTGTGTGCGGAGTGGGCCACGTCTCGCCGCCCACGTGCCGGACGGGACCGCCCACCTGCCGGACGGGAGGAACGTGTCGGCCCCGCCACGGACCTCCCCGTCGGGACGCCGCCGAGTGCGCACGACGCCGCCGGATCCTGCGGCGTCTCATCCACACCGCGGTGTCCCGGGCACGACGAGGCGTCTCGCCGACCGCGGGCCGGGCCTCCGACGCGCCGCCGTCGGGACACTTGCCAGGCGCGGCCTCAGCGACGCCGCAGACGCTTCCGCCGCAGCCGGTTGATGCGCATCGCCCAGGTCGGTCCCTCGTAGAGGAACGCCGTGTAGCCCTGCACCAGAGTGGCCCCGGCGGCGATCCGGGCCTGGACGTCGGCCTCGGACGTGACCCCGCCGACCGCGATGACGCAGAACCCCGCGGGGACGGCGGCACGGACACGACGCAGGACCTCGAGCGACCGAGCGCCGAGCGGTGCGCCGGAGAGTCCCCCGGCACCCATCGCCTGCACCTCGGCGTCGGGCGTCGTCAGTCCGGTGCGCTCGATCGTCGTGTTCGTCGCGATGACGCCGGCGAGCCCGAGGTCGACCGCCAGTCCGGCGATGGCGTCGATCTGCTCGTCGGTCAGGTCCGGCGCGATCTTCACCAGGACCGGGGTACGGCCCGCGGCGTCGTGCACGGCCGAGAGCAGCGGGCGGAGCTGGTCGAGTTCCTGCAGGCCGCGGAGGCCCGGGGTGTTCGGCGAGCTGACGTTGACGGCCAGGTAGTCGGCGAACGGGGCGAGCAGCCGCGTGGACTCGAGGTAGTCCTCGACCGCGTCCTCGACGGACACGACGCGGCTCTTGCCGATGTTCACGCCGATGACCGGGCGGCCCGGGTTCCGGCGGGCGCGTTCAAGGCGCCCGGCGGCCTTGACGGCGCCGTGGTTGTTGAAGCCCATCCGGTTGACGAGCGCCCGGTCGGCGATGAGCCGGAACAGCCGGGGTCGTTCGTTGCCCGGTTGCGCGCGTGCCGTGATGGTGCCGACCTCGACGTGGCCGAAGCCCAGGACCCCGAGTCCGGCGATGCCGCGGGCGTCCTTGTCGAACCCGGCAGCCAGGCCGAAGCGGGACGGGAAGTGGATCCCCATCGTGGTGATGCCGTCCTCGGCCGAGGGGCGGGCGTACCGCTCGACGACCCCGCCGAGGAAGGGCACGTGCGGCAGGAGCCGGATCACGCTGAAGGCCAGGTGGTGGGCGCGCTCGGGGTCCATCTTCGCGAAGACGTTCCGGAAGACGACCCCGTACCCGGCGCGGACGAGGGACTCGACGCCGCTCACGCGCCCGCGCCGTCCGCGGTCCGGTCGGCGCCGGAGACCCCGTGGTGGTCGATGCGGAGCTGGCCGATGGCGTCCTCGAAGTCCTCGAGCGAGTCGAAGGCCTGGTAGACGCTGGCGTAGCGCAGGTAGGCGACCTCGTCGAGCTCGCGGAGCGGGCTGAGGATCGCCAGGCCGATGTCGTTCGCCTCGATCTGGCTCGCGCCGGAGGACCGGACGATCTCCTCGACCCGCTGGGCGAGCACCGCCAGGTCAGAGTCGGTGACGGGCCGGCCCTGGCAGGCCTTCCGCACGCCGGAGATGATCTTCTCGCGGCTGAACGGCTCGAGGACGCCGTTGCGCTTGACCACGTTCAACGACGCGGTCTCGGTCGTCGAGAACCGCCGCCCACAGTTCGGGCACTGGCGGCGTCGGCGGATGGAGGTTCCGTCGTCGCTCGTCCGGGAGTCGACGACACGGGAGTCCGGGTGGCGGCAGAAGGGGCAGAACATGGCGCCCTCAGGCTAGCGGTTCGTGCGCTCGGACACGGCGGCCCCGTGCGCCGGCAGCTGCTCTTCCGTGGAGAGCGCGACGATGTGCGGGGCGACCTCGGCCAGGGCGGCCGCGGTGTACCGGATCACCTGCTGCGGGCGGAGGAACGTCGACGCGGAGAGCCCGGATCCGAACCGGGCCTGGCCGCCGGTCGGCAGGACGTGGTTCGACCCGGCGAGGTAGTCCCCCAGGCTGACCGGCGTGCTGGGTCCGACGAACACCGCACCCGCGGCGTCGATGTCGGCGAGCACGGCGTCGTCGTCGGCCGTCTGGATCTCGAGGTGCTCCGGCCCGTAGGCGTTGCTGACGGTCGCGGCGTCGGTCAGCGAGTCCACCAGGACGATCGCGGACTGCGGCCCGTCCAGGGCGGTCTGGAGGCGCGCAGCCGTCCCGAGCACCGCCGTCCGTTCCGGGATCGCGGCCTCCACCGCATCGGCGAACGCCTCCGACGTGGTGACGAGGACGCTGCCGGCCTGCTCGTCGTGCTCGGCCTGGCTGATGAGGTCGGCCGCGACGTTGCCGGCGTCGGCGGTGTCGTCGGCGATCACGAGGATCTCCGAGGCACCCGCTTCGGAGTCGATGCCGACGATGCCGCGCACCAGGCGCTTGGCGGCGGCGACGTAGTTGTTGCCCGGACCGGTCACCAGGTCGACGGGCTCGAGGCCGATCTCCGCCACACCGTGCGCCAGGGCACCGACCGCGCCGGCACCGCCCATCGCGTAGACCTCCTGCACGCCGAGGAGCCCGGCCGCGGCGAGGATCGTCGGGTGCACCGCGCCGCCGTGGTCGCGCTGCGGCGGGGACACGAGGGCGATCGACCCGACGCCGGCGACCTGCGCGGGGACGACGTTCATGACGACGCTCGACGGGTAGACGGCCTTGCCGCCGGGGACGTAGAGCCCGACACGGCGCATCGGCTGCCACCGCTGGTGGACCTCGGCGCCGTCGGCGAGCGTGGTCACGGACGGCGACGGCACCTGCGCGGCGCTCGCGGCACGGACGCGGCGGATCGCCTCGTCGAGCGCGGCGCGGAGTTCGGGTGTGAGGCCGGCGACGGCGGCGGCGATCTCGGCAGCGGGCACCCGGACGTGCTCCGGCGCTCCCCCGTCGAACCGTTCGGCCTGCTCGCGGAGCGCCTCGGCCCCACGGTCGCGGACGTCGTCGACGAGCACCCGGGCGGCGTCCACCGCATGCCCGACGTCGCCCTCGGCACGCGGCATGAGTCGGAGGAGTTCGGCGCGGCCGGGGAGCCCGCCACGGAGGTCGATTCGCTGCATCATGAGGGCTCCGAGTCTAGTGATCGCGCCCGGACGGGGCCGGTCCGCCGGGTCGGCGGCCCTCCCGGTAACGTGAGCATCGATGAACTTCGAGAAGGCTCGTCGGCTGGTCGCCGACCTCGTCCGTGTGAACGAGCGCTACGCCCGTGACGGCCACTACCGCAACGACGTCCGGGAGCGGCTCGGCCGGACCGCCTCCCGGGTGGACGTCGGTGTCGCGCGCCGGGAGCGCGACCGAGCGCCACGCGCGGCACGTCCGTACGAGGGCCTGGTCGAGACGAGCCTGGCCCTGGCCGGCATCCGCACCGCGGACCGGGAGCCCGAGGTCGTGCTCGTCGTCGACGAGCTGCGCGACGGTGCCGCCTTCGCGGGCGTGCAGACCGCCCTCGCCGTCGCGATCGCCCTCGGGGACCGCCTGGGACGACGGGTCCGGGTCGTCATGGTCCGCTGGACGACGCCCGGCAACAGCGCGGCCGCGGCCGAGGCCCTCGTCGCCGAGCGGTTCCCCGAGACCCGGGTCGACGGTCGCCCGGGCGTGCGCGTGGTCCGCCGTGAGGACGTCCTGGACACCGTGTTCGGGACGCAGGACACCTGGCTGGCGACGCACTGGAAGACGGCGCACCCGCTCGACGTCGCCGCGACCGCCGGCGTCGTCGACCGCGAGCGCGTCGTGTACCTCGTGCAGGACTACGAACCGGGCTTCAGCGCCTGGTCGACGGACTACGCCGTGGCTGCCTCGACCTACCGCGCCGGCTTCCGGATGCTCGTGAACTCCGAACCCCTGCGTCGCTACCTGGCGGACGTCGAGGGCATCGACGTTGCCCCGACCGCCACGTTCGCCCCGCACCTGGACGTCGACCTGCTCGAACGGGTCGCCGCCGCCCGACGCCCGGTGGCCGAGGACGGCGGGGTCGTCCGCGTCCTCTTCTACGGTCGGCCGAGCAAGCACCGCAACCTCTTCCGCCTCGGTGTCGCCGCGCTGCGGATCGCCGTGCAGGAGCTCGCCGAGGACGGCCTCCGCGTCGAGTTCCACTCCGCCGGCGAGCAGCACGCGGACGTCGACCTCGACGGCGGCGTCGGTGCCGTCAAGCTCGTGTCGCACGGCACCATGCCGTGGGACGACTACTTCCGCTTCATCGCCTCCACCGGGGTGGTGCTGTCGCTGCAGCACAGTCCGCACCCGAGCCACCCGCCGTTCGACGGCGCGATCTCCGGGGCACGGGTCGTGACCAACGAGTTCCGGGGCACGCGCGCCGGGCTGCACCCGAACCTCCAGGCCGTGCCCACCGATGCCCGCTCGCTCGGGCTCGCCGTGGCCGACGCCGTCCGGCGCGCCGCCGCGGAGGGTCCCACCGGGTTCGTCCCGGTCGCCGACGGCGCCCTCGGCGGCCCGCTCGACGCCGCCGTCGACGCGCTCGGCACCGCACTGGACACAGCCGCCCCGGGCACAGCAGCCCCGGGCGCCGCACTCGAGACCGAGGAACAGGACCGATGACCCACACCACCCTCGTCGTCGTCCCCGTGTACGGCGACCTCGAGTCGCTGCTGCGCTGCGTGGACGGCCTGCTCGAACACCTCGACACCACGGTGCACCGGGTGCTCCTCGTCAACGACTGCGGTCCCGACGCGGACGCCATCGAACGCGCCCTGCTGGACCGCATCGGCGAGCGCCCCGGGTTCCGGTACGAGCGCAACGACCACAACCTGGGCTTCGTCGGTACGTGCAACCGTGCGGTGACGGAGCTCGACACCGGCGGTGACGCGGTCCTGCTGCTGAACAGCGACGCCGTGCCGACGGCCGGTTTCCTCGACGCGATGCTGGCGGTCCTCGACGAGGACGACACCGGTGTCGTCACGGCCCGGAGCGACAACGCGACGATCGCGAGCATCCCCTACCGTCTGACGAACCGTGGCGCTGCCCGCACCGAGGCCCGCACGCGCACGGTCTGGGGTGCGCTGGCCCCGCTGTTGCCGGTGTCGCAGGTGATGCCGGTCGCGATGGGGTTCTGCTTCCTGACCCGTCGCGAGCTGGTCACGGAGCACGGGCTCTTCGACGAGGCGTTCGCCCCCGGGTACGGCGAGGAGAACGACTACTGCCTGCGCCTCGCCGAGCACGGGTGGCTGGCGAAGATCGCGAACGGGGCGCTCGTCCTGCACGCGGGCGGCAAGAGCTTCTCCGGCAACCGCACCGCTCTGCGTGCCGCGCACCAGCGGGAGTTGGAACGGCGGTACCCGTTCCTGCCGGACGCGGTGGCCGCGTACCAGCGCCACGGGATGACCGCGACCGAGCGGTTCGCCGATGCACTCGTGCCGAGCGGGTCGGCCCCGCGTCTCGCGGTGGACCTCCGACACGTCGCCGAGCCGGGTGCACTGGTCGCCGAGGTCGACGCGGCCTTCGCGGACGGCTTCGCCCTGGAGGCCCGGCTCCCCGCCGGTACGTCGGCTCCGGCCGCGTGGACCGTCGCGACCGACGACGCCTCGCCTGACGACCTGGTGACCGTCGCCGTGCTCGTGGATCCGACGCCCGCCGAGGTCGTCGTGGCGAACCGGCGCGCCCTGCACCTGGTCGTCGTGCGGTCCGCTCCCCCGGCGGTGCCCTGGTCCTCGCGGGCCCACCGGACCGGAGCCGACACCGTCGCGGCCGTCGTCGACCGCTTCGCCGAGGTCGTCGCGCCCGGTGGGCTCACCGCGGCGCGAGCGGGTGTCGATGCCCGGGTCGCCGCGCCGCTGGCGGACCGGTCGGCAGCGCTCGAGGAACGGTGGGCAGCCCTGCTGCCCCTCGACGTCACCGCGGCCGACGTCGCTGCGGACCGTGCCTCCGACGAGGTCGCACGCCTGCGCCGTGAACTCGACGAGCTGCGCGGCAGCCGGTCGTTCCGCACCGGTCAGGCGATCGCCAAGGTCGCCGCGCGTCTGCCGGGTCGCCGCTGATGGCCGACCGAGGGGGCATCGGCCGGGTCGCCCGGCGGTTCGCCCGGCAGCTACGGGGGCCCGAGAAGCCGCTGACCGTCACCGACCGGCTCGACCGCTGGGCCCGACGCATCGCCGAGTTCGGTGTGCTCGACCGCGCGTACCTCGAGGCGCAGACCGGCCGGGCGTTCGCCTCCGACGACGAGGCGATCGCGTTCTACGTCCACAACGACGGGCAGCGCGGCCTGTCGCTCAGTCCGCTCATCGAGCACGAGTGGATGCGCGAGCACCAGCCCGTGCCCGCGATGTCCTGGTACGACGCCCTGCACCAGGAGGGGCCGGAGCTCTTCCAGACCGGGCCGCTCTTCGATGCCGGCGTGTACGCCGCCTCGGTGCCGGCGGCCGACCGTCCGGCGTCGACACTGGAGGCGCTCCGCCGCTTCCTGCGGGACGCGACCGACGAGACGGCGCTCCCCGTGCCTCCCGGCCGTCGCGGACCGGCCCCGACCTGGGGAGCCGCACGCGCCGCAGCCCTGCAGGGTGCGCAGGACTTCGCCGCCGCGCAGCACCGGACCCGGCGACGCTACCGGTCGACCTGGGACGGGCCGGAGACGCTCGACCTGGCCGCCCGCTACCCGCGCGGGAACGACCGCCGCGACGCCGAGCAGCCGCTCGTCTCGATCGTGCTGCCGGTCCACCGACGCGCCGACGTCGTCGGAGCGGCGATCGACTCGGTCCTCGCCCAGGAGCACGGCGTCTGGGAGCTCCTGGTCGTCGACGACGGTTCGGGTGACGACACCGTCGACGTCGTGCGCGCCCGTGCCGGGGGCGACGCGCGCATCCGGCTGCTGGAGCGGGAGAACGGCGGCGCCGCCGCGGCACGCAACACCGGTCTGGCCGCCGCCACGGGGGCGTTCATCGCCTTCCTGGACGCCGACAACACCTGGCGGCCGCAGCACCTCAGCGCAGCCCTCGCCGCCCTGCTCGACGGTGACGCACCCGGCGTGCACACCGGCCTCCGGATGGTCGGGGCGAACAACGCCGACGACGCCACCGCACCGGTCGAGACGTTCCGGGGCGAGGACGGCACCGCCGAGGACCTGCTCGCCGGCAACTTCATCGACCTCAACGCGCTGGTCGTCCGTCGTGACGTCGCCGACGCCGTCGGGCCGTTCGCCGAGGACCTGCGGCGCTGGATCGACTGGGAGTGGCTGCTCCGCATCGCCGAGCACGCGGCCGTCCCCGAGTACGTCCCGGTGATCGGGGTGGACTACGACAACGTCCGCGACCCCCGCCGCCTGTCGTCGGGGCAGCCGGCCTCCTGGCAGGAGGTCGCGCTCGCCCGACACCGGATCGACTGGGACGCCCTCGCCGCCGCCGCACCCGACCGGGTCCGTGGCCGGGTGTCGATCGTGATGCCGGTGTTCCGCGACTGGACGATGACCCGCCGCGCCGTCGACACCGTGCTCGGCGCCGCGGACCACGACGGCGACGACGTCGAGGTGGTGGTCGTCGACAACGGCTCCCCCCGCTCGGTCTCCGCCGTGCTCGACGCCTGGTTCCGCGGCGACCCGCGCGTGGTGCTGCTGCGGGAGGACCGCAACCGGAACTTCGCGCTCGGCAGTGACCTCGGTCTCGCCCGCACCACCGGCGCGACCGTCGTGATGCTCAACAACGACACCGAGGTGACGTCCGGCTGGCTCCGGCCCCTCGTGACCGCCCTCGAGGACCCGACGGTCCTCGGCGTCCAACCGCTCCTCGTCTACCCGGACGGGGTCGTCCAGGCCGCCGGCACAGTCTCCGGTGGCGACAAGGTCCTGCCGTGGCACTTCCTCGGTGACCACCCGCGGTACGACGCCGACCGTGCGTTCCGGACCACGGCCTCCCGGCGGTTCACGGCGATCACCGCAGCCGCCGCCGCGTTCCGGGCCGAGGACCTGATCCGCTGGCACGGCTTCGACCCGGTGTACGCGAACGGGCTGGAGGACGTCGACCTGTGTCTCCGTGCCCTCGCCGCGGCGGGACCGGGTGCGGCGTTCGTCGTCGAACCGGCCTCCGTCGTCGTCCACCACGAGAGCCGGACCCCCGGCCGCGACGACGCACGGATCGAGAACCGCCGCGTGTTCGACGAACGGTGGCGCGGACGCTGGCCGGCGGCCGACGCGGCGGCGCGGTACGAGGACGCCGGGCTGCGGTACCTCGGCGTCGAGCCGGGGCTGCCGAAGGGGCACGCCGTGATGGTGCGCTCGTCGCGGCCGGTCGTGGTCCGTGCGCCGGGTGCCACCGGCCTCCGGGTCGCGGTGAAGCACGACGGGAGCCGGACCGCCGACGTGACCGCCCTCGTGGCGGCGCTCGAGGGTGCGGGGCATGCCGTGCAGGTCGACATGCCGACGTCCTGGTACCGAGGGTCGAGCGGGTTGGACGACGTGACGGTGCTGGTCAGCGGGGGCGGTGCGGCTCCTGGTCGGTCGTCGTTCGTGCCGCAGCCGGGTGCCCGGAACGTCGTGTGGCTCGCGGCGGGGCAGCGTGTGACGGACGGGGACTTCGCGGTCGTCGTGTCCGTCTCAGAAGGCGTGGACGGGGTGCTGTCGGCGGTCTGAATGGACCGTCGGGCCACTGTCACCTGAACGTGGGCTTGTCGGACGTTCACCACGTTCCGAGGTGAGCGATGCCTCCCGTTCACCTGCCACGCGCATGATCAGTCCATGTCGCTCCTCTCCGATGTGATCCGGTCGCACTCCACGACCCAGTGCGTCGTCTGCGGTGCGGTCATCAGCAAGCGCGACGCGCTCGGCCTCGACGGACTGTCGTTCTGCTCGGTCCTCCACGAAGCCGAACACATCGTCGCCACGCTCGACTGACCGTCCCCCGTAGGATCGGGCGGTGCCCGATCGCCAGCTCGCGGTGTTCCCCGCCTACCGCGACAACCCCTACCTGAACCTCATGCTGCTCGCGCCGCGCGCGCGAGGGTGGCACGTCCTCGAGAGCCTGCGGTTCGAGGCGCTCGAGCAGCACCTCGGCCGTCTCGGGACCGGCGACGTCTTCCACATGCACTGGACCGCACCGATCGTCCAGCGCACCGACGACGACCTCCACACCGCACGGACCCGCTTGGACCGATTCCGGACCGCCGTCGACGCGGCACGCGGACGTGGTGCGTCGCTGGTCTGGACCGTCCACAACGTCCTGCCGCACGACGCACGACACCTCGAGCTCGAAGTCGAGCTGAACCGGTACCTGGCCGAGGTCGCGGACGCCGTGCACGTGATGAACGTCGCGACCGTCGCTGCGGTGGCACCGCACTACCCGCTCGACCCGGCCCGGGTCGTGCACATCCCGCACCCGAGCTACCAGGGCGTCTACCCGGGGTCGACGACGCGGGACGACGCGCGCGCGTCCTTCGGCCTCGGACCCGACGACCACGCCGTCCTGGCGTTCGGGCAGATGCGGCCCTACAAGGGTCTCGACGTGCTCGTCGACGCCGTCCGACGCCTGCCCGCCGACCAGCGGCCCGTGCTGCTGCTCGCCGGCCGCACGTCGGAGGACGACCGCGCCGAGATCGACCGGCTGCTCGGCGACGACCTCCGCGCCGTCCGCGAGCACGACCACGTGGACGACGTCGACGTGCAGCGGTGGTTCCGCACCGCCGACACCGCGGTGTTCCCCTACCGGCGCGTCCTCAACTCGGGCAGCCTGCACCTGGCCGCGTCATTCGGTGTGCCCGCCGTGCTGCCGGACGAGGCGCACCTGCGGGCGGAGTTCGGGGACGAAGGGTGGATCCGGTGGTTCGACACCGGGGATGCGGCGGGGTCGTTGGCGGGGGTGCTCGGGGCGGTGGGTGACGGGGTGGTGGGCGACACCTGGCCTGCCGGAGCTGGGCGGTCCGCGACGGAGTTCAGTCGACGGCTGGCGCCGTTCCAGGTCTCCCGCCGGTACGCCGACCTGCTCGACCAGGTCTCCGACGTCCCGCGGACCACCGCCCGCTGATCCCCGACGAGCACGACAGGTCGTCAGCGAGCCCGCGAATCGTCAGCGCAGGCGCCGGGTGACACGCCGCAACACCGAACCGAGCCCCCGCTGCGGTGCCGCTCGTCGCTCGACGAGGAACCGCCATCCGTCACGGCGATCGGCCAGCGGCTGCAGGGGGTCCGCTGCGGGCAACGGCGGCAGGGGCATCCGTGCCGTCACGACCGGCAGCCGCACCCCGGACGGCTCGGAGACGACCTCCACGGTGTGGCGGCCGACAGCGAGGCCGTCCGCTCCGAGGTCGGCATGCCACCGTCGCCCGTCGTCCTCGACCGTCACCGGCAGGCGGGCCTCGCCGCCGGAGACGACGAGCGTCAAGCCGGGAGGCGCGGCCTGGCCCCGGAGCGGACCCCCGAGCCCGAGACCGGTGCCGGTCGGTTCGGCCCGATCGACGACCAGCGGCACCACGTGGCGGAGGCGCGACGCAACGACGAGGGCCTCCGGGCCTCCTGCCCGGATCGCGTCCGTCATGACGCCGACCAGACCCTCCCCGTCGTCGGGGAGCGGGAGCGCGCGGAGCCGCGGCAACCAGGCCCCGATGACGTCGGGTTCGACGTCGTCCGCGGCGTTGACCAGAGCCGGGAGCAATCCGTCGGTCACCAGGGTGGCGACCGCGTCCGTGCTCGTGCGGTCTGCTCCGCCGAGCATCGTCAGTGCATCGATCCAGGCCGCTGTCCGCTCAGTTGCGTCAGCGCTCCCGGTGCCGACAGCGAAGCGCACCGCGGCGACCCATCCACCGTCCAGGACCAGGTGCCAGAGCGCCCGACGCTGTGGAGCGACGTCCGCGAGCCCGCCGAGACCGATCGCCGCCACGAGCGGAGCCAGTGCCTCTGCAACGGCTGCCGTCGCCGCAGCGTCCGGACGGCCGAGCAGGAAGCGGTGCAGATGAGCCCACCCGTCGGCGTCCAACACGACCTCGGCGTGCTGGCGTCGCAGCGCGGGGTCCTCGGCCACCAGCGTCGCGCACCGCAACTCCTGCTCGAGGTACCGGATCGTCACCGCGGCATCCGCTCGGAGTGAGAGCGATGAGGCGTCACCGCGGTCGCGGTAGAGGTAGACGCAGTCCTGCACGACGTCGATCCGTGAAGCTGCGGCGACGGCACGCGTCATCGGTTCGATGTCCTCGAGGCTCGGCACCTCCGGGAAGCGGAGTCCGGCCCGGTCCCAGAACGAGCGGCGGAACACCCGGTTCCAGCAGGCTCGGCCAGCCAGGAGCGCCGGGGCTTCCCCCGGCGCGACCGAGCGCCGCGGGGCGTCGAAGAGCTGCCACCGAGCGGTCGGGCTCCAGGTCTCGGTCGGCGAGAACTTCAGGTGGTCGCCGACGACCATGTCCGAGCCGCTCGTCGAGATGGCGTCGAGCATCGCCCGGTACGCCCCGTCCGGAACGAGGTCGTCCGCGTCGGCGAAGACGAGGTACTCCCCCGTCGCGGCGTCGATTCCCTCGTTCCGGGCGGCTGCGGCGCTGCCCGCGCTCGAGCGCAGCAGGTGGATGCGCGGATCCCCGGCTGACACCGCTGCGACGACCGCGGCGGTGTCGTCGGTCGAGCCGTTCTCGACGACGAGGACCTCCATGTCGTCGATGCCCTGGGCCAGGACCGTCTCGAGGAGGTCCGTGATCCAGGGGGCGCTGTCGTGTGCGGGGACGATGACGGACAGGGACATGGCAGACCTCCAGCTCGCCGTGACAGCGGGTCGCGGCGACGTCAGGGAGTGTGGTCGAGCGCTTCCATCGCTGCGACGACGCGCTCGCAGTTCGCACCGTCACGGAACGCGAACGTCTCGCGGACACGCTCTGCGTAGGGCGCTGCGTTCGTGAAACCAGCCGCCGCATGTGCTTCGAGCGCCGAGATCACGGCTGCCTCGTCCTGCTCGACCGGGCCGAAGCCGTGCCGCGTGAAGTCGAAGTAACCCTGACGGCCGACGTGCGTGCCGTCGAAGAAGGACGCGCGGTCGAACTGGAAGTAGACGAGCGGGATGTCGAGGTACGCCGCGTCGAAAGCCAGCGACGAGTAGTCCGTCACGAACATCGCCGTCTTGGCCAGGACGTCCTGGACGTTGTCCCGAGAGAAGTCCAGGATGCGGACGTCGCTGGGGAGGTCGAATTCATCGAGGTAGGCGCGCATGTTCGGATGTGGCATGAATGCGAGTGTCTTGCCGTGCTGCGCGGCCAGATCCCGCAACGTGTCGGAAGCGAGGAGCGCGCGGTACCGCTTCGCGTACTCGCTGGAGCCGAAGTCCTTGATCGGGAGGCGCTTGTTCGAGCCCTCGACTCGTTCGCCGAGCAGACCCTGACGCCAGGTCGGCATCACCAGGATGAGATCACGGTCCTCGGCGTCGACTGCCTGCCGCCGACGGAGGAGTGCGTCGTGCCGGGGAAGGCCGGTGAGCACGACCTCGTGTGACGAGAACGAGTACGGCCCGTGTCCGGCGATGGCCTCGAACTCGGCGGGCGTGGTGGTAACGAAGACGTCGATCTTCTTCCAGCTCAACCACCGTGACAGGTCGTTGTGGATGACGCCGTGCTGGAGGAACGTGTACCGGAAGCGTGATCGGCCGTACCGACGTTGGTTCAACGGCTGCGTCACGTACGCGTCCGCGTGGGACGAGGCGAGGTGGTCGGCATGCAGCAGGAGCATCTTCCACTGCCAGCTGCCGTGGGCGACCAGGCGGAAGCCGTCAGCGTGCAACCGCGACCAATCAGCTGACCCCTCGCTCAGGACGAACCAGGCGTTGATGTCGGGCCGGTTGTCGCGCACCCAGCGGTACAGGTGCTCGGCGTTGTCGTTCGCGTCGGTGTCCCGGTCCATGAAGACCCAGGCGTGCTCGTAGCGGCTCCGGACGCGCGAGGTCTTGAGCGAGAACTCGAGGATCTCATCACTGATCACGGTCTTGCTGAAGTTCCTCCGCGTCTTCCGCCACGACTGACGCAACCGGCGAACGCCGTGCCGGACCGCATCGACGTCACCGGGAGCGAAGCGGTCGCGCACCTGGCGCCGGATCCCCATGATCGCCGGGTTGATCTGCCGGTTGGTGAGCCCTTCCGGGCCGGCAACCACGTCGCCGCGGGTCACCTGCATCAGGGTCCCGTCGAGGCGGATCTTCGTCCGCTGGCCGCGCTCGAACCACAGGTGACGCTCTCGGATGAGCGTCTGCCCGTAGAACGTGTAGTCGCGAACGGTCTCGTGCGTCGGCTCGACGACCAGGCCGTCGACCTCGAAGACCTCTTCGGGCAGCGACCCGGAGAACCAGTAGGAGACCTTGACCTGCTGTCTGCCTTCGTCCACATCGGACAACCGCACGTAGTCCTGTCGGATCGGCTCGCCCGAGTACCCGCGCAGCAGCGCCTGTCTGACCGCGAACTCGACGTGCATGAGGTCGAAGCTCCGGATCGCATCGTCAGCGATCAATGCACGGATCTCACCGACGAGTTCGTGGAAACGCGGCAGGACGTCCAACGGAGCAGCTGCGGAGAGCGACTGCACAGCGAGCTGCTCCTTGAAGTACCAGAACAGGTCGTACAACACGGTGTTCTCGACCCACCGGGGCACCGCGTCGTGGACGACCCCGGCCAGCCGGAGAACGTCGAGGTAGCCGTGTTCGAGCACGGCCGTGTACTTCTCGCGCATCCGGAAGCTCTTCTCGAGCAGCGACGAGCCGTCTCCGCGGGTCCGGTACAGGTACTTCGCCGAGGCCATCAGTCCGGTCCGGTCGCTCCTCGACAGCAGCATGTACCGCGCGATGAAGTGTCCGTCTTCGAAGTTGGGTCGCACCCGGTCGTCGAACCGGAGGCCGTGCTCCTGGATGAGCGAACGACGCATGAAGGACGAGTTCACGCTGAGCTGGATGATCGGGTCCGCGTGCAGGTTGACGATGCGCGATCCCTTGCCGAACTTCCGGCGCTGCGGGTGGTTGTCGCGGATCTCGCCTGACTCGAGCAAACGCATCTGGTGCGCCGCGAGCAGGTTCACCGGTTCGTCTCGACTGCTGTCGCCGTAGAGAGCGATGAACTTGAAGACCTCGGTGAAGTACTGCTCGTCGAGGACGTCGTCGGGGTCGGTGAAGGTGATCCACTCCCCGACGGCGTGCTCGAGTCCGGCGTTGCGTGCCTCGGCGACCCAGCGGTTCTCCTGGGCGAGCACGACGACGTGGTGTTCGCGTCCTACCGCCCAGTCCCTGATGATCTGGTGGCCGCCGTCGGTGGAGCCGTCGTCGACGAAGACCAACTGGACGTTGGCGATGCCGATCGCCTGGGCGGCGAGGGAGTCGAGGAACGCAGGGAGGTAGCGCGCGACGTTGTAGGTGGCGATGACCGCGCTGACCAGGAACGCACTCCCCTGGTCATGGACCGCTGCGTCCTGCTGTCCGGTCGGTGTTGCGCTGCCGTCGGCTCCGTTGCCCATGTTCTCCACCATCAGACGGTCTTGTTGTACGCGGCCACGACGTCTTCCGTCTTGCCGATCTTCTGGAGCTCGCCCTCGTTCAGCCAGGCGACCTCGTCGCACATGTCCTTCACGGTCGCCATCGAGTGCGAGACGAGGATGACCGTGCGGCCCTCCGCCTTCATCTCCTTGAACTTCGTCCGGCAGCGCTTCTGGAACGTCGCGTCCCCCACGGCCAGGACCTCGTCGACGACCAGGACGTCGGGCGTCACGGCGACCGCGACGGAGAACCCGAGCCGGACGTACATGCCCGACGAGTAGTTCTTCACCGGCTGGTCGATGAAGTGCCCGACGCCGGAGAAGGACACGATCTCGTCGAACTTCCGGGTCACTTCCTTCCGGCTCATCCCGAGGATCGAGCCGTTCAGGAAGACGTTCTCGCGGCCGGAGAGCTCGGGGTGGAAGCCGGAGCCGACCTCGAGCAAGGACGCCTGCTTGCCGCGGGCGGTGATGGAGCCCTGTTCGGGCCACAGGATCTTCGCCAGGCACTTCAGCAGGGTCGACTTGCCGGACCCGTTCTTGCCGATGAGTCCGAAGGTCGTGCCCTGCGGCACCTCGAAGGAGACGTCCTTGAGTGCCCAGAAGTCCTCGTGCACGGACTTCTTGCCGCGCATGACCATGCTCTTCAGCGAGTCGTTGCGCTCGTGGTACATCCGGAAGCGCTTGGAGACGTTCTCGACGGTGACAGCAGCATCGTTCACAGGAGTTCGGCCAACTTCTTCTCGTTGCGGGAGAACACGACGTAGCCGATCGCGAGCGAGACGCACCCGGCGAGTGCGCACGCGACCAGGTCGCCCCATTCCGGCAGTCGGTTGTCGTACATCAGGTTCCGGAAGACCTCGGAGAAGCGCTCGATCGGGTTGAGCTTGTAGATCGTGATGATCCACGGATGTCCGGCCTTGTCCGCGGCGTTCTGGACGAGCGACAGGGGGTAGATGATCGGCGACAGGTACATCCACATCTGCAGGCCGATGCCCACGAGGTGCTGCATGTCGCGGAAGTGCACGTTGACGATCGACAGCACGAGTCCGAGCCCGGCGGAGAACATCGCCAGGAAGACCATGGTGAGCGCGATGACCGGCAGGAACACGAACCACTTCGACCCGAAGATCGCCAGCGCGATGAGCAGGACGCCCATCTCGACGAGCCAGGTGAAACCGAAGGACCCGACGGCTGCGAGTGGCAGCGTCATCCGGGGGAAGTAGACCTTCTTGATGAGCGACCCGTTGGCGACGATCGAGGTCATCCCGGCGTTGATCACGTTGCGGGCGAAGATCCACGGCAGCAGTCCGCACATCAGCCAGAGCGGGTAGATCTGCAGGCCGCTCGGGTCGCCGACCTCGAGCCGGGCCCGGAAGATGAACGAGTACACGATCGTGTAGATCAGCATCGTCGCGAGCGGGTTGATCAGCGACCACAGCTGCCCGAACACGGTGCGGCGGTACTTGCCCTTGACCTCGCGTGCGGTGAGGTTGGCCAGCAGTTCGCGCGACGCCATCAGGTCGTTGAAGTACGTCATGCTGCGGTTGCTGACTCCTCCGGGGCGCAGCGGAGCGCTCCTGGTGCAGGTTTCGGGGACGAGACATTCTCGCACAGTGCTGCGCACGACCGGCTCGCGCCGGAACCGCAAGGCCGACTTGATGGCGAGCAGGTGCATTGCTGAACAACTTTCGATGAATCAAGTAGTGTCGACAGGTGCTCGTCAGCTTCGCCAACCACTCCACCGCCCCGGCGAACCTGGGTGGCGCAGAGCGTTCCCTCCTCCGTTTCGTGGAGGACTGGGCGGCGATCGACCCGGAGTTCACCCCGCACTTCGTCACGAAGGCCCCTCGCGGCAAGTTCATCGAGGCGCTCGAGGAACGCGGACTGCAGTACGACGCGTTCCGGTTCCGCGGCTGGGCGCTGCCGAGCCCGCAGCCGGCTCCGGCGGCGGAACGTGCCGCCTTCGGGACAGTCGACTACGCCGCGGTGAACGCGATCATCCGCCTCTACGAGCGGAAGCGACCGGACCTCGTCGTCGTCAACACCCTCGTCGCGCCGTGGGCGTCCTTCGCCGCCGCCGTGCTCGGGATCCCCCAGGCGTGGTTCGTCCGCGAGTACGGCGACCTCGACCACGGCCTGCACTTCCAGACCGGACGCGCCGCGACCCTCGGTGACATCGGCCTGCTCGCCAGCGCGGTGGTGACGAACTCCGGCGCGATGCGCGACCACCTGGCGCAGTACATGCCCGCCGACGAGATCTCGATCGCCTACCCGTCCGTCGACGTCGTTCGACTCCAGGCGACCCGCAGCGACACACCCGCCGTCCCGCCGTTCCCCCAGGCAGACCCGGGCCTCCGGATCACCGTCGTCGGCCGGGTCGAGGCCTCGAAGGGCCAGCAGCGGGTCGTCGACGCACTCGGGATGCTCCGCGACCGCGGCGTCACCGCGAGTGTCTGCTTCGTCGGCAGCTGGAAGCACCCCGGCGAGGACCAGCGCCTGACGGACCGTGCCCGTGCGCTCGGCGTCGCCGACCACGTCGTCTTCACCGGCGAGCAGACCACGCCCGCCCCGTACATCGACGCCGCCGACGTGTGCGTCACCGCGTCGACGATCGAGGCCTTCGGGCGCACCACCGCCGAGTACATGGCCCTCGGCAAGCCCGTCGTCGCCACACGTGAGGGCGGCAGCGCCGAACTCGTCGACCCCGGCGCCACCGGTCACCTCGTCGACGCCGACGACACCGCCGGTCTCGCGGACGCACTGGCGGCCTACGCGGCCGACCCCGACACGGCCAGGAGGCACGGTGCGGCCGCCCCGGACCGGCTCGCGTCCGTCACCGGCGCCGGTCACGACAACGCCGCCGCGATCGCCCGGCTCACCGCCCTGGTGGGGACCGAGGGCTACCGGCTCCCGCAGATGGCCCGCTACTGGTTCGAACTCCCCGGTGCGTACGCGTCCCTCGGGGCGACGAGCGCCCGCGCCGCCGCCGGCCTGCTGGCCTCCCGTCTGCGGAGCCGGACCGGGGCCGTCGGACGGCTGCTGGCCCGACCGGGTGCGGCGCTCCGGAAGGTCACCGGCCGATGAACGACGCCCGCCGCCCGGTGACGATCGTCGTCCCGGTCTACGACGACCTGCCCGGCCTCGAACGCTGCATCGAGGCACTGCTCGACACGGTCGACTTCGACCGCGACCGTGTGCTGCTCGCGAACGACGTCGGCCCGAACGTCGACGCCGTCGAACGGCGCCTGCTGGAGCTCGTCGGCGACCACCCGGGGTTCGAGTACGTCCGCAACGACCGGAACCTCGGCTTCGTCGGCAACTGCAACCGCGCCGTGCTGGAGCTCGACAAGACCGGCAACGACGTCCTGCTGCTCAACAGCGACACCGTCCCGATGCCCGGGTTCCTCGACGAGATGACCGCCGTGCTCGGTTCCGACGACACGATCGGCGTCGTCTGTGCGCGGAGCGACAACGCGACCATCGCCTCCTACCCGTTCGCACGACGCAACCCCCGGTCGACGATCGCCCCGCGGCGCACCCGTGAACTCCACGGTCGGACCAAGTACCTGCTGCCCCGGTGGACCGTCGCCCCGGTCGCGATGGGGTTCTGCTTCCTCATCCGCCGCGAGATGGTCGAGCGTTTCGGGCTCTTCGACGAGGTGTTCTCCCCCGGCTACGGCGAAGAGAACGACTTCTGCCTGCGCATCAACGAGCACGGCTACACCGCCGTGCTCGCGAACCGCGCTCTCGTCCTGCACGCCGGGTCGACGAGCTTCAGCGGTGACCGCGGCCCGTCGCTCCGGCTCGAGCACGAGCGGGTCCTGCTCGAGCGGTACCCGTTCTACGCCGGCGCGCTCGCGCTGTTCCTGGCCCGCTACCGTGACGCCGTCGACGTCTTCGCCGACACCTTCCTGCCCGACGACGAGGTCGTCCGAGCCGCGTTGCACGTCCCCCTGGACCTGACGGACGAGGTCCTCGCGCGCGTCCGGGACGTCCTCGCCGCCGCACCCGACCACGTGGTCATCACCGTCGTCGTGTCGTCCAAGCAGATCCGTCGCGCTCGGCAGGAACTGCCCGGCGCGGCGATCGCGGTCGGCGGCCGCCCCCGCCAGGTCTTCGACATCGCGGTGGCGCTCGGCGCGCTGACGACGTTCGCCCAGCTCTCGGCGTTGAACGCGAACGCGCCCCGGTGGCTCCTCGTGGACCCGGTGGCGCAGGACGTCCGGTGGGCGCACGCGGTCGAGAACCACCGTGCCTCGGCCCTCGACCGGCTGCTCCGCCGGTACGAGAACCGCAGCACCACCTGGACCGGTGGGGCAGACCTGGTCCGCCTCGTCGAGGTCGTCGCCGAGACCGAGATCGACCCGTCGGCCCTCCGTGCGCGCTGGCAGGCGGTGACCGACATCGCCGAGGCCACCGGTCTGCTCGTGCACCGCTCGACGGTGTCGTTCCGTCGGCTCACCGCGCTCTCCCTGGGCGCCCGCAACCCGCGGATCGTGGCCCGGATCCGCGCGATCACGGGTCGCGGTGCGTGACACCGCCGACCGCAGGCCGCGGGGCACGCTGACCACGTCCCGACCCGTCCGACTGGGTGCGCTCGTCGTCCTGGCCGTGTGGGCCCTCCACCAGACGTTCTGGAACCTGCTCGGCCACAACGTCCACGGCGACGAGTCGATCTACGTCCGTGCCGGCTGGGCGTACCTCCACGGCGACTTCTCGGCCAACCGCGAGCACCCGCCGACCGCGAAGTACCTCTTCGGGGCTGCGCAGGTCCTGTTCGGCCAGGGGGTGCTCGGTCCGCGCATCGTCGTGGGGGTCCTCGTCGTCGCGGTCGGCGTGACGCTGTTCTGGTGGCTCCGCCGCGAGGTCGGGTTCTGGACGGGTGTGCTCGTCGCGGCGATGTGGCTCCTGACGCCACGCGGCTTCCTGGGCACCCGGGTGGACCGGTACGCCCTGCTCGACCCGGTGATGATCGCGTTTGCGGTCCTCGCCCTCGCGGCGGCGTGGGCGTGGACCAGGACGGACCGGTCCTGGCTCGCGCCGGTGTCGGGCGCGCTCTTCGCGATGTCGGTGACCTCGAAGGTGTCCACCGTCGTGCTGCTGCCGGCGTTCCTGCTGCTGCCGCTGCTCTTCCGTCGCACACGCTCGCTCCTGGTCGGCAGCGGCCTGTGGGTGATCGCGTTCGTCCTGGTCACGGTCGCCCTGTACGCGCCGATGGGCATCCGCTCTGCGATCACGACCATGGTCACGTTCCAGGCCGGCCAGAACGAGCACGGACACCCGATCAGCATCGCGGGCCGGATCCACACCTTCGCGCCGTGGTGGGCAGACGCCTGGTTCCTCTGGTCGGGGGTCGGCGCGGTCACCACCGTCGTGCTCGTCGTCGGGCTGCCCGCAGCCCTCGTGCTCCGGCCGGGCAGGCTCGTGGCGTACCTCGGGACGGCGCTAGGCCTGCTCGTCGTCTTCTACGCGTTCGTCGCCCACATCGCTCTCGCGAACTACTACGCCGCCTGGATGCCGCTGCTCATCGCACTCGCGGCGATCGGCATCAGCCGCCTGGACACCGTCCTGCCGTCGCCCGTCGGCGGCGTCGTGGCGGCAGTCCTGGTGGTCACCCTCGTGGCGCCGGCGGTCGGGGAGAGCGTCACGATCGCCCGCACGCACCCGAGCGGCATCGCACGCGTCGACCAGTGGCTCGACGACCACGGGCACGCTGGGGGCAGCGTGCTGTTCGTCGCCGCCACCCCGACGCTCACGGAACCGTACTTCGCAGGCCGCGGGTCGATGGAACCCGACGACGGCCCGTTCGCCGCCGTGGTGGTCGGTGACGACCGGCGGTTCCCACCGAGCGACGAGGTCCGCGCTTTCCTCCGGTCCGACGCCGACCAGCTCGAGCGCGCCGAGGTCGACGGCTTCACCGTGTGGATCCCCCGCACGGGCAGCGTCGCGGAGCGCGCCGGCCGGCTCACCGTCGTCCCCTGAGGTCGCCGGACCCACCACCGCGACCCGGCCACGACCGCAACCCGGCCGCACCGGACGGGGCCCGTCAGGACGCGGGCCAGTCAGGACGGGAGGCCCGTGGCGGACCCGTCACGGGCCTCCCGTCCGTCCTGACCGGACGCCCCGACCCCGCGCCTTGGGCCTGCGCCGACGCTAGACCAGGCAGCGCGGCCCGAGCAGGCTCTTCAGCTCCCCGAACAGGTCCGGCGTCAGGTTCACCGGGAACGGCAACTCGAAGGTGCGCGCGACGTCGTCCTTGAGGAGCTTCAACCGCACCTCGGTGTCCCCCTGGTGCCGACCGAGGACGGCCGCCAGCTCGGTCACCGTCTGCGTGGTCGCCTGCCGTTCGGGCAGCGACAGCGTCAGCGGGCCGGAGCCCATCGCGTCGCCGACGTTCGGCTGGAACATGCTCACCGCGTGCAGCGCCTTGCCGTCGTCGCGGACGTTGACCCGGCCGCGCAGGACGACGATCGAGTCCGGCACCAGTGACGGCCCGAACTCCTGGTACGTCTTGCCGAGGAACATCACGCCGATCTGGCCGCCGAAGTCCTCGATGTCGACGATGCCGTAGGGGTTGCCGCTCGTCTTCGCCACCCGGTGCTGCACGCTGGTCAGCAGGCCGGCGACGGTGACGGTCTCCCCCTCGATCGAGTCGTCGGCGGCGAGCAGGTCGGCGATGGTGACCGACTGGTGCTTCGCCAGTTCGATCTCGAGCCCGGCGAGCGGGTGGTCGGAGACGTAGAGCCCGAGCATGTCCCGCTCGAACGCCAGCTTGTCGCGCTTGGACCACTCCGGGCGCTCCGGCACCTGCGACACCGTCAGGGACGCGGGGTGCTCCTCGGCGACCTCGGCGAACAGCGAGTCGAAGTCGAAGCCGACGTTGCCGTGGGCCTCGTCACGCTTCACCTTCACGGCCGCTTCGACCGAGCCCTCGTGGATCTCGACGAGCGCCCGGCGGCTGTCGCCGAACTCGTCGAAGGCACCGGCCTTGATGAGCGACTCGACGGTCCGCTTGTTCGCTGACGAGATCGGGATCTTGCGGAGGAAGTCGTGGAACGACTCGAACGCGCCCTTCTCCTTGCGGGCGGCGACGATGTCGTCGACGACGTTGAAGCCGACGTTGCGGATAGCGCCCATGCCGAAGCGGATGTCGTCGCCGACGGCCGCGAAGAACCCGATCGACTCGTTGACGTCCGGCGGCATGACCTTGATGCCCATCCGGCGGCACTCGTTGAGGTACAGCGCCAGCTTGTCGCGGGCGTCGCCGACGCTGGTGAGCAGTGCGGCCATGTACTCGGCCGGGTAGTGGGCCTTCAGGTACGCGGTCCAGAACGACACCACGCCGTACGCGGCGGAGTGCGCCTTGTTGAACGCGTAGTCGGAGAACGGCAGCAGGATGTCCCAGAGCGTCTTGATCGCCGCTTCGCCGTAGCCGTTGTCGATCATGCCCTGGTGGAAGCCCGCGTACTGTTTGTCCAGCTCGGACTTCTTCTTCTTGCCCATCGCACGGCGGAGGATGTCCGCCTGGCCGAGCGAGAAGCCGGCGACCTTCTGCGCGATCGCCATCACCTGCTCCTGGTAGATGATCAGACCGTAGGTGCCGCCGAGGATCTCCGCCAGGGGCTCTTCGAGCTGCGGGTGGATCGGCGTGATCGCCTGCTCGCCGTTCTTGCGGAGCGCGTAGTTCGTGTGCGAGTTCGCACCCATGGGCCCCGGTCGGTACAGGGCGATGAGTGCGGAGATGTCCTCGAAGTTGTCGGGCTTCATCAGGCGGAGCAGCCCACGCATCGGCCCACCGTCGAGCTGGAAGACGCCGAGGGTGTCACCACGCTGCAGCAGCGCGTACGCCTCGGGGTCCTCGAGCCCCATGTGCTCGAGGTCCAGGTCGATGCCGCGGTTGGTCTTGATGTTGTCGAGGGCGTCACTGATGATCGTGAGGTTGCGGAGCCCCAGGAAGTCCATCTTGATCAGGCCGAGCGACTCCGCTGCCGGGTAGTCGAACTGCGTGACGATCTGGCCGTCCTGCTCCCGCTTCATGATCGGGATGATGTCGATCAGCGGGTCGCTCGACATGATGACGCCGGCGGCGTGGACGCCCCACTGGCGCTTCAGCCCCTCGAGCCCCAGGGCGGTGTCGAAGACCGTCTTCGCCTCGGGGTCGGTCTCGACGACGGTACGGACGTCGACGGCTTCCTTGTACCGCGGGTGGTCCCTGTCGAAGATCCCGGTGAGCGGGATGTCCTTGCCCATCACGGGTGGCGGCATCGCCTTGGTGAGCTTCTCGCCCATGCCGAAGGGGAAGCCGAGGACGCGCGAGGAGTCCTTCAGCGCCTGCTTCGCCTTGATGGTGCCGTAGGTGACGATCTGTGCGACGCGCTCGGAGCCGTACTTCTCGGTGACGTACTTGATCGCCTCACCGCGGCGCCGGTCGTCGAAGTCGACGTCGAAGTCGGGCATCGAGACGCGGTCCGGGTTGAGGAAGCGCTCGAAGATCAGGCCGTGCCGGATCGGGTCGAGGTCGGTGATGCGCATCGCGTAGGCGACCATCGAACCGGCACCGGAACCACGGCCGGGTCCGACCCGGATGCCGTTGTTCTTGGACCAGTTGATGAAGTCCGCGACGACCAGGAAGTAGCCCGGGAACCCCATCTGGTTGATGATGCCGACCTCGTAGTCAGCGCGCTCCTGGACCTCTTGCGAGATGCCGTCCGGGTACCGGTAGTCCAGCCCCTTCGCGACCTCCTTCTCGAACCAGGAGTGCTCGGTCTCGCCCTCGGGGACCGGGAACTTCGGCATGTAGTTGGCGGCGGTGTCGAACTCGACGTTGCACCGCTCGGCGATGAGCAGCGTGTTGTCGCACGCGTCGAGGTTGTCGCGGAAGACGTGCCGCATCTGCGCCGGCGTCTTCAGGTAGAACTCGTCGGCGTCGAACTTGAAGCGGTTCGGGTCGTTCAGCGTCGAACCGGACTGCACGCAGAGCAGGGCCGCGTGCGAAGTGGCGTCGTGGGCGTGCGTGTAGTGCAGGTCGTTCGTGCCGACGAGCGGGATGTCGAGGTCCTTCGCGAGCCGGATCAGGTCGCTCATGATGCGCCGCTCGATCTCGAGCCCGTGGTCCATCACCTCGGCGAAGTAGTTCTCCTTGCCGAAGATGTCGCGGTAGTCGGCGGCGGCCTGCACGGCTTCGTCGTACTGCCCCAGGCGCAGGCGCGTCTGGATCTCGCCCGAGGGGCAGCCCGTCGTCGCGATGATGCCCTGGTGGTACTCCTGCAGCAGTTCGATGTCCATGCGGGGCTTGAAGTAGTAGCCCTCGATCGACGCCCGCGACGACAACCGGAACAGGTTGTGCATGCCGGTCGTGTTCTCGGCGAACATCGTCATGTGCGTGTACGCGCCGGAGCCGGACACGTCGTCGCCACCGCCGTCACCCCAGCGCACACGGGTCTTGTCGGTGCGGTGCGTGCGTGGCGTGATGTACGCCTCGGTCCCGATGATCGGCTTGACCCCGCCGGCCTTCGCGGTCTTCCAGAACTCGAAGGCGCCGAACATGTTGCCGTGGTCCGTCACCGCCACGGCCGGCATGCCCTGTGCGGCGGTCTCCGCCACGAGGTCGGAGAGCCTGGCGGCACCGTCGAGCATCGAGTACTCGCTGTGCACGTGCAGGTGGACGAAGGAGTCGGAATCCGACACGGAACCTCCGGTTCGTACGGTCTGCGGTGGGGTGTGGACAGCCTAACCGCGACGCACGACGATCCCGAGCGTGTCGCTCGGGCGCCCGGCGTGGCCGCTCGGCGCGCCGTTCGTCAGGCCGCGCGGATGCGGTCGAGCGCGAGCTGCAGGTCATCCGGGTAGGACGCCTGGAACTCGACCCACTCCCCCGTGCGCGGGTGGGCGAACCCGAGTCGGACCGCGTCGAGCCACTGCCGGGTCAGTCCGAGTTCCTCGGCGAGCACCGGGTCCGCGCCGTACATCGTGTCGCCGACCAGCGGGTGCCGGGTCGCCGCCATGTGCACGCGGATCTGGTGGGTACGCCCGGTCTCCAGGTGCACTTCGAGCAGCGTCGCGGACCGGAAGGCCTCGAGCGTCACGTAGTGGGTCACGCTCGGCTTGCCGTCGGCCGTCACCGCGAACTTCCAGTCGCTCGAGGGGTGGCGACCGATCGGAGCGTCGACGGTGCCGGAGGTCGGGTCGGGGTGCCCCTGTGCGAGCGCGTGGTAGACCTTCTCGACCGTGCGCTCCTTGAACGCCCGCTTGAGGTGCGTGTACGCCAGCTCGGTCTTCGCCACGACCATCAGGCCGGACGTCCCGACGTCCAGTCGGTGCACGATGCCGGCGCGTTCGGCTGCACCGGAGGTCGCGATCGTGAAGCCGGCGGCGGCGAGGCCTCCGGGCACGGTCGGTCCGTCCCAGCCGGGCGACGGGTGTGCGGCGACCCCGACGGGCTTGTCCACGACGACGATGTCCTCGTCGTCGTGCACGACCGTCATGCCGGGGACCTCCACCGGGATGATCCGCGGGGCTTCCTTCGGGGTCCACTCGACCTCGAGCCACGCGTCGGCGTGCAGTCGGTCGGACTTCTCGGCGACGACACCGTCGACCCGGACACCGCCGGCGGCGACCACGTCGGCCGCGAACGACCGGCTGAAACCGAGCAGCTTGGCGATGGCGGCGTCGACACGCTCACCGGCGAGCCCGTCCGGGACGGGCAGCTGTCGCTGCTCGCTCACGTCGCGTCGTGCCCGAGGGCGCCGTCGGCGGCGGGCCGGGAGGCACGCTCCGCGTCCGTCCCGTCGGCGCCGGTCCCCGACTCGGGGGCGGCCGACCCGGGGCCCGCCGCAGCGGACTTCCCGGCGTCCGTCGCGGACGCCTCGGCCATCGCGCGCTGCTGCTTCTCGGAGACGGCACGCGTGCCGTCGAGGTTCACCCCGAGGATCACGAGCAACACGAACACGACCATGCTGACGCAGATGAACGAGTCGGCCACGTTGTAGATCGCCGGCATCATCCACGGCGTCGAGATGAAGTCCACGACGTGTCCGCGCCCGAAGCCCGGTTCACGGAACAACCGGTCGAACAGGTTGCCGAGCGCGCCGCCCAGCAGCATGCCGAGGACGATCGCCCACCACATCGACCGGATGCGCCGTGCGTAGACGACGATCGCGACGACGACCGCGGCCGAGATGAGCGAGAAGACCCACGTCATGTTCACCGCGAAGGAGAACGCCGCACCGGGGTTCCGGACGGACAGGAACTGCAGCGCGTTGCCGAGCACCGGGACGACGACGCCCTCGGGCAGCTTCGCGACGACGAGCGCCTTCGTGACCTGGTCGAGCGTCACCACCACGACAGCGGCGAAGGCCAGTGCCGCGATAGCGCGTGCACTGACCTTCGCTCGTGGGACGGGTCGGTCCAACGTCAGTTGCCGAAGCCCTGCGCCGAGGCCGGGGCCGGCGCGAAGCCGGACTGCTCGGTGCTGGCAGACGAGTCGAGCTCGGAGAGCTGGCTCTGGATGTAGCTCTTGAGCTGCGCACGGTAGTCGCGCTCGAACGTGCGGAGCTCGTCGATCTTGCCCTCGAGCTGCGTGCGCTCCTGGTCGAGCACCGCGACGCGCTGGCGGTTCTGGTTCTCGGTGTCGGCGAGGACCTGGCGCTGCTTGGCCTCGGCCTCGGACACGAGACGGGCGGCCTGGGCCTGGCCCTCGGCGATGAGTGCATCGCGCTTCTCGACGCCTTCGCGGACGTGCTCCTCGTGGAGACGACGTGCGAGCGTCAGGAGGTTCGTGGTGCCTTCGGTGTCGTCGTCCGGGTTCACCGTGGTGGCCGGAGCGGCAGCGGCGACCGGTGCGGGCTCCGGAGCGGCGGCGACCGGGGCCGGCTCGGGGGTCGGGGCCGGTGCGGGCTCGTCGGTCTTGGCGAGCGACGGCGCCGAGTCGGCCGACTCGAGGCGCTGACGGAGCTCGTCGTTCTCCTGGTTCAGGCGACGCAGCTCGGCCACGATCTCGTCGAGGAAGTCGTCGACCTCGTCCTGGTCGTAGCCCTCGCGGAACTTGGTCGGCTGGAACCGCTTGTTGACTACGTCTTCCGGCGTCAAAGCCATTGCCGTCACCTCAATAGAACTGCTGAACGTGTGGAACCGGGGGCCCTGCTGGACCGTCCGAGCTGAAGGTACCAGCCGGGGTCCCGGTGCGGATGTCCCGCCAGGGCAGGACATCGATCCCGACCACCGTACACCGAGGGCGGCTCCGAACCGTGTCGGAGGCCCGCGTGGCGCGTGTCGTGGCCGTGCCGACCGGGGTGCCCGGACGGCCGAGGGATCAGATGAAGCGGAATGCCAACGAGTTGACGACGACGCGCAGGATGATCACGACGAGCATCACGATCGTCCAGCCGAAGTCCAGGGCGACGGGTCCGAGCCGGAGCGGCGGGAGGACACGTCGCACCGCCTTGATCGGCGGGTCGGTGATCGTGTAGACGAACTCCGCCACCACGAGCAGCGCACGCTGCGGACGCCAGGAGCGGTTGAACGCCTGGACCATGTCGAGGATGAAACGCCCCCACATCACGAAGAAGTAGAGCGTGAGGAGGAAGGAGAGGATCGTGAAGATGAACACGGTTCGGCTCGCTCGTCTCATGTGACCGGGGCCGGTTGGCACCGGTCACGGGGCGGGTGGGCCTGGGTGCCGAGCGGTCGTCCGGGAGCCCGTCGGGCACCCGTACCGCGGGGGCGGCTCAGGACTGGGCGAAGAAGTTCGCCTCGATGTCGGACTCTACCTCAGCAGGCTCACCGCTCACTGCGATGTGTGCGGGCGAGAGCAGGAAGACCTTGTTCGTGACGCGCTCGATCTTGCCGTACAGGCCGAGCGACAGGCCACTGGCGAAGTCGATCATCCGGCGGGCGTCACCCTCGGTCATCTGCGAGAGGTTGATGATGACGGGGATGCCGTCACGGAAGCTCTCGGCGATGGACTGGGCGTCCTTGTACTCGCGCGGGTGGACGGTGAGGATCTCGTTCATTTCCTGGACCGGGGTCGCCTTCTGTGCGGTCGTGTGCGCGCGGCGGAGCGGGGTGACCTGCGCGCCGCGCTGGGAGGTGTGCTGGGGCTTCGCGGGCGCGGCGGCCGGAGCGGCAGCTGCGGGCGCTGCGGCGGCCGGAGCGGCAGCGGGCGCTGCGGCGGCCGGGGCCTCCTGCGGCGCTGCCGGGGCCTGCTGGCGCGCCTGCGCCGGCGCGGCCTGCTGCTCGTCCTCGTAGTCGAGTTCCTCGTCGGCGAGGCCGAGGTAGACCATCGTCTTCTTCAGCGGGTTGGCCATGGTTCCTCCGGGAGTCGTGCTCGTTGATGCCCTGCGACGAGGCTATGGGGCAGCGGGGCGATTCCCGGTGATTGCGCTCCCGATCCGCAGGTGTGTCGCGCCCTCCGCGATCGCCTCGGCGTAGTCGCCGCTCATGCCGGCGGAGATGTCGGTCGCCGCGGGCTCGAGCAGGCGCACCCGCTCGGAGGCCGCACGGAGCCGGGCGAAGGCCGCGCGGGGCTCCTCGTCGAGCGGCGCGACCGCCATCACGCCCCGGAGGCGCAGGGTCCCGGTTGCCAGGACCCGCTCGGCCAGGGCGTCGACCTCGTCCGGTACGACACCGCCACGACCGGGGTCGTCCGTGAGGTTGACCTGCACGAAGCCGTCGAGCACGCGGGGGTCCGGCTCGGTCTCGGTCGGGGCGAAGGCGTCGACGACGCTCGCTCGGTCGAGGGACTGCACGACGTGCGCGTACCGGCGCGCCTGCCGGGCCTTCTTCGACTGCAGCTGCCCGACGAAGTGCCAGGTCAGGCCGAGCTCCTCGAGTTCCGCGGCCTTGGCCTGCGCCTCCTGGTGCCGGTTCTCCCCCACGTCCGTCACGCCGAGTGCGGCGAGCTGCCGGACGAGCGCGGCCGGGTGGTACTTCGTGACGACGACGAGGGTCAGCTCGTCGACGGAGCGGCCGGCGGCGCGTGCCGCGTCGGCGATGCCCTCCCGGACGGACGCGAGACGCGCCTCCAGTCCGTCGTCTGGTGACGAGGACGGGAGGCGCGTGTCGGCGACCACAGGGGTCGGTTACTTCAGGAAGTCGGGGACGTCGAGCTCGTCGTCGTCGTCGAAGGCCGGGTCGGCGGCGCGCTGCGCCGGCGGCTCGTGCTCCTGCGACGCCCACGACGGGGTCGAGTGGCCGGAGTCCTCGATGCGGTTGGACGAACCGGTGGTGACGGGCACGGTGGCGCCGGCATCCGGGTCGACGTAGCTCGAGCGACGCTCCTGGTGCTGCTGCTGCGACGGCTCGCCGCCGTCGAAACCGGCGGCGATGACGGTGACCCGCACCTCGTCGCCGAGGGTGTCGTCGATGACCGCACCGAAGATGATGTTCGCCTCGGGGTGGACGGCCTCCTGCACCAGGCGGGCCGCGTCGTTGATCTCGAAGATGCCGAGGTTCGAGCCACCCTGGATCGAGAGCAGCACGCCGTGCGCACCGTCGATCGAGGCCTCGAGCAGCGGCGACGCGACGGCGAGTTCGGCCGCCTTGATCGCACGGTCGGCGCCCCGCGAGGAGCCGATGCCCATGAGCGCCGAGCCGGCACCCTGCATGACGCTCTTCACGTCGGCGAAGTCGAGGTTGATCAGGCCCGGGGTCGTGATGAGGTCCGTGATGCCCTGGACACCGGCGAGGAGCACCTGGTCGGCCGTGGCGAAGGCCTCGACCATGGAGATGCCGCGGTCGGAGATCTCGAGCAGGCGGTCGTTCGGCACGACGATGAGCGTGTCGACCTCGTCCTTGAGGCTCGCGACGCCGTTCTCGGCCTGGGACTGGCGGCGCTTGCCCTCGAAGCCGAAGGGCTTCGTGACGACACCGATGGTCAGGGCGCCGATCGACTTCGCGATGCGGGCGACGACCGGGGCGCCACCGGTTCCGGTGCCACCACCTTCACCGGCGGTGACGAAGACCATGTCGGCCCCGGCGAGGGCTTCCTCGATCTCCTCGGCGTGGTCCTCGGCGGCGCGGCGACCCACCTCGGGGTCGGCACCGGCTCCGAGGCCGCGGGTGATCTCGCGACCCACGTCGAGCTTGACGTCGGCGTCGCTGAGCAGCAGCGCCTGTGCGTCGGTGTTGATGGCGATGAACTCGACCCCGCGGAGTCCGAGCTCGATCATGCGGTTGACGGCGTTGACACCGCCGCCGCCGACACCGACCACCTTGATGACGGCGAGGTAGTTGTGGTTCGTGGTCACGTCTGTCCGGCCTCCGGTCAGAACCCTCAACCTTTGCTTGAAGTTCAGAGTTCTAGCTGCTACGAATGGTGCTGGCCCCGACGCTACGGGTGCCGTCCTGCTGCTGACGACCCGCCACGCCGCGTGTCGCCGATCGCGGCGCAGATCGTGTCGGCGTCGCATCCGCTCGGCGCGGTCAGCCCTGCGGTCGGATGATCCCGTTGTCCGGAGCGGACACGTCGTACTCGACCTTCGAGCCCTTGTCACGTGCCGCGTGGTCCTTGACCAGAGCCGCCAACAGCGTCGCCTTCGCCGCGGACTCGTCCGGACTCCCCCACACCACGCTCGACCCGTCGCTCATGGTCAGGGTCACGTCGTCCGAGGTCGAGGCCGCGATGCCCGACACCTGGTCGCGCACACTGGCCGGCATCGCCAGCACGACCTCGGTCATGGTCCGGAACACCGTGCTGCCGAGCTTCGCCCGACCGATGTCCGCCACCGGCATGCCGCTCGGCCGCTTCGTCATCGACTGCACGACGATGCCGGCCGGGTCGACGAGGTCGAACGACTTCCCCGACTTCACGGCGACGACCGGCGTCCGTTCGGTGACGGTGACGACGAGGGTGTGCGGCGGCTCCTCTTCCGTGACGTAGCTCTCGATCAGCGGGAAGCCGGCGATCTGCTGCTTCACCTCGCCCAGGTCGATCCGGGCCAGGGGCGTGCCGATCTGCCCCGACAGCGCCGCCCGGACCTCGGCCGCGTCGACGCGGTCGGTGCCCTTCACCTCGATGGTCTGCAGCGCCATCAGCGGCGAGAAGACCGCGACCAGGATCGACACCACCAGCACGACGACGACACCGCCCGCCGTGATCCACGCCGCACGACGGTGCCGGGAACGTCGGGTGAACCGACGGACCTCGGCACGCTCCAGCAGACGGCGGCGCTTGCGGGCGATGCGCGCCTCGCGGGCGGTCTCGGCAGCGCGGACGCGTGCGCCGATCGGGGTCTCGTGCGGCACGTGGGTGGACACGGGCGCATCGGTCAGGGCCGTGCGCGTGGTGCCGTCCGGACGGGAGGCCCGTCCCGGCTCCGTCCCGCCGGCGTCCGTCGCAGCGTCACGCGTCGTGACGGGCCCGGTCAGGCGCCGGTCCAGTGGTACGGGAGCGGTCAGGCGCTCGTCCGGCGTGCGGTCGTCGGTGCCGCGATCGTCCGGCGTGCGGTCGTCCTCGGTGAGGTCGACCTCCGGCAGTGCGGGCAGGAGCGCGTCGAGCGGGTCGACGTCCGGCTCCGGGGTGGACGCGACCACGTCGTCACGGTGCGCCGACGTGCGCGAGGCACGCCGGGCCTCCCGGGCGCCGCTCAGTGCGGAACGGAAGCCGCCGCTCCGAGCCGGCCGACCGGAGCGCGCCGCGCCGTCGGGAACGTCCGTCCCGGCGGACCGCTCGTCGGCACCGGCCCGGTCGTCGAACCCCTCCGGGCGCTTCACCGGCCTGCGGCTCCGGCGTCGTCCGTCTGCAGGGCCGTGAGGACCTGCGGGATGATCCGGTACACGTCGCCGCAGCTCAGGGTCATGATGATGTCGCCGTCGCGGGCGACCGCAGCCGCACGCGCCGAGGCCTCGGCCCAGTCGGGCAGGTAGTCGACCCGCTCCTGGTCGGCGAAGCGCTCCTGCACCAGGGCGCCGGTGACACCGGGTTCCGGGTCCTCCCGGGCGCCGTAGACGTCGAGCACGACCGTGTGGTCCGCCAGCTCCTCGTAGACCTTCGCGAAGTCGCCCGCCATCAGCCGCGTCCGCGAGTACAGGTGCGGCTGGTGGATCGCGATGATGCGCCCCTCGCCGACGACGTCGCGGGCCGCGTGCAGCGCCGCGGCGACCTCGGTCGGGTGGTGCGCGTAGTCGTCGTACACCGAGACGCCACGCTCGACACCGTGCAGCTCGAAGCGCCGCTCGGTCCCGCCGAAGGCCTCGATGCCGCGGACCGCGTCGGCCGGCTCGACACCCAGCCCGACGAGCACCGCGAAGGCACCCACCGCGTTGACGGCGTTGTGACGGCCCGGCACGCGCAGGGCGATGTGGTGCGATGCGCCGTCCCAGCGCAGGTCGACCGTGACCCCGGCACCCTCGGTGACGCGCTCGATCCGGACGTCGGCGCCCTCGGCCTCGCCGAAGGTGACGATCTCCGGCGCGTCCGGGCGGGCACGGATGCCCTCGGTGACCCGGACGGCACCGGCGTCGTCGCTCGAGACGACGATGCGCTCGCGGGCCTTCGCGGCGAACTCGACGAACGCGTCGATGAAGGCCTGCTCGCTGCCGTAGTGGTCCAGGTGGTCCGGGTCGACGTTCGTGATGAGCGCGATCGCCACGTCGTAGAGCAGGAACGAGCCGTCGGACTCGTCCGCCTCGACGACGAACAGGTCGCTGCTGCCCGGTGCCGAACTCGTGCCCAGGGACTGGATGACGCCGCCGTTGACGAAGCTCGGGTCGAGACCGAGCTCGACCAGGGCGGTGACGATCATGCCCGTCGAGGTGGTCTTGCCGTGCGCGCCCGCGACCGCCACCAGGCGGTGCTCGGAGATCAGCGCGGCCAGGGCCTGTGACCGGTGCAGCACCGGCAGTCCGCGGCGCTGCGCCTCGAGGAGTTCGGGGTTGTCCGGCCACAGCGCGCTCGTGACGACGATCGTGTCCGCGTCGCCGACGTTGGCGGCGTCGTGCCCGATCCGGACCTCGGCGCCGAGCTCGCGCATCCGGCCGGTCGTCGCGGTCTCGCGGGAGTCGCTGCCCGTGACGCGGTGGCCAGCGGCCAGGAACATCCGCGCGATGCCGCTCATGCCGGACCCGCCGATGCCGACGAAGTGCACCGTGCCCAGGTCGTCGGGGATCGGCTGGGTGAGGTCCGGCTTGATGGTCATGGTTCCTCCGTGCTGCTGGTGGAGCGGGTGCTGCTGGTGGAGCGGGTGCTGCTGGTGTCGCTGCTGCTGGTGTCGCTGCTGGTGTTGCTCCGGCTGCGGCGCTTGCTCGTGCGCGCCGCGCTGAGGACGAGCTCCGTCATCCGGTCGGCGCCGTCGCGGTGTCCGACGCTGCCGGACCGGACGGCCATGTCCGCGATACCGGCACGGTCCTCCAGGATCGTCAGCAGCTGCAACGTGATCCACTCCGGCGTGAATTCCTGGTCCGCGACGAGCACCGCTCCCCCGGCGGCGACCACGTCGCGGGCGTTGTGCCGCTGCTCGCCGTTGCCGACCGGGTACGGCACCAGGACGCTCGGCAGGCCGACGGCGGTGAGCTCGCAGACCATGCCGGCCCCGGAGCGCGAGACGACGAAGTCCGCCGCCGAGTACGCCAGGTCCATCCGGTCGCAGTACGGCAGCACGTGGTAGCCGTCCAGGTCGCTCGGGCCGATGTCCGACGCGGCGCCGACGACGTGCAGGATCTGCCACCCGGCCCCGAGGATCGTCGCCGCGGCCTGGTTGACGGTGCGGTTGATGCTCCGCGCGCCCGACGAGCCGCCGGTGACGAGCAGCACCGGACGCTCCGGGTCGAGGCCGAACTCGGCGAAGCCCGCCGCGCGCTCGGCCCGACGGTCCAGCCGCTCGATCTCACGGCGCAGGGGCATCCCGACGACGCGGGAGTGCGGCAGCTTCGTGTTCGAGAACGTCACGCCGACGTGGCGGGTCAGGACGGCGGCCATCCGGTTCGCCAGGCCCGGCTTCGCGTTCTGCTCGTGCACGACGATCGGCGTGCCGGTGCGCTTCGCCGCGATGTAGGCCGGCGCGGCCGCGTAGCCGCCGACGCCCAGGACGACGGCGATCTCGCGCTCGCGGATGATCTGCTCGGTGCGTCGGACGGCCGACCAGAAGGCACCGGGGAACCGCAGGGCCGCACCGTTGACCTTGCGCGGGAACGGCAGGCGCGGGATCGTCACGAGTTCGTAGCCGCGCATCGGGACGAGCCGGGATTCCAGCCCTTCGGCCGTGCCGAGGACCAGGACCTCGTCCTCCGGCGACCGCTGGGTCAGCCGGTCGGCGACCGCGAGCAGGGGGTTCACGTGGCCGGCGGTCCCGCCGCCGGCGAAGAGGAAGCGGCTCACCGCAGGGCTCCGTTCCGTGTCCCGGGTTCCGGGACGGTGGTGGCGCGCGCCCTGCTGCCGGACCGGCTCGGCAGGTCACGGGCGAAGGACAGCACGACGCCGATGGCGACGAGCGTCATGATGAGCGCCGATCCACCGGCCGAGATGAGTGGGAGGGGCACCCCGAGCACCGGCAGGAGCCCGAGGACGACCGCGATGTTGACGAGCGCCTGCCCGATCACCCAGGCGAGCACGCCGCCGGTGACGGTGCGGACGAAGGGGTCCGGCGAAAGACGGATGACCCGGATCATGCCGATGGCCAGGACGACGAACAGGGCGAGCACGACGACCGCGCCGATGAGCCCCAGCTCTTCGCCGACGATCGCGAAGATGTAGTCGTTGTCCGCCTCGGGCAGCCACGACCACTTCAGCTTCGAGTTGCCGAGGCCGACCCCGAACACCCCACCGGACGCCAGCGCCCACATGCCGTGGACCGGCTGCCAGCACAGGTCCTGCGCCTGGTTCGAGTCGGTGCAGCCGGAGAGCCACGCGCTGATGCGGGACTGCCGCGAGCTGGAGGCCATGGTGACGACCGGGAGCATGACCGCGATCGCCGCGACGCCGACCGCCAGGTGCCGCAGACGGACGCCGCCGACGAACAGGCTGCCGAAGACCAGGATCATCATGATCATCGCGGTGCCCTGGTCGCCACCGACCAGGACGAGCCCGATCGACACGGCGGTCGCGAGTCCGACCGGGATGAAGACCTCGCGCCAGTCGTGCAGCTTCTCGCGCTTCCGGAACAGTACTGCGCCGATGCCGAGCACGAGCGCGAGCTTGAGGATCTCGGACGGCTGCGCGGTGAACCCGCCGATGCCGATCCAGTTCCGGTTGCCCTGCACCGAGATGCCGATCGGGCTGAACACCAGCAGCTGCAGGACGAGCCCCGCGCCGAGGATCCGCATCGCCCAGCGGCGCCAGAACTCGGCGGAGAGGCGGCTGACCACGAGCATCAGCGGAACACCGATCAGCGCGTACAGGCCCTGCTTGGCGAAGGCACCGAAGAAGCCGTGCTTGTAGCGGTACTCCTCGACGCTCGACGACGACAGGACCATCACGACACCGAAGACGACGAGGAAGAGCGTGACGCCGAGGATCGTGTAGAACGTCGTGGACTCGGCCACGAAGACGTTCTTGACGGCCACAACCGCGCCGTTCGAGCGGCGGCGGGCACCGTCGACGCCGGAACCCACGCGGGCGCTGGCCGCGGCTCCCGCTGCGCCGGCACGTGCCCGGGCGCTACGCCCGTTCGCCGGCAGATCCGTCGGTGTCGCCATCGGCGTCGCCTCCCAGGTGCTCGTGGACCGCTGCCGCGAAACGTTCGCCCCGGTCGGCGTAGGAACCGAACTGGTCGAAGGACGCGGCGGCCGGGGCGAGGAGGACCGTGTCGCCCGGTCTCGCGACCGATGCGGCATGCCGGACCGCCTCGGGCATGACCTGCTCAGTGTCCAGCGCTTCCACCTGCAGGACCGGGACCGCGGGCGCGTGTCGTGCGAATGCCTCCAGGACGGGGGTCCGGTCGGTGCCGATCACGACGACGCCACGGACCCCGGGCCCGAAGCGCTCGACCAGGCCGTCGATGTCGACGCCCTTGAAGAGCCCGCCGACGATCCACACCACGGACTCGAAGGCGGACAGCGAGGCGGTCGCCGCGTGCGGGTTCGTCGCCTTCGAGTCGTCGACCCAGGCGATGCCGTCGGCGCTGGCGACCGCCTCGGTGCGGTGGTGGTCGGCACGGAACGCCTGCACCGCCGAGCGGATCGCGCTGGGCGGGACCGAGCCGGCGCGGGCGAGCGCCGCCGCGGCCAGCACGTTGGCGGTCATGTGCGGGCTGTCGAGCCCGGCCGTCTCGAGGTCTGCGACGGTGGCGAGCTCGAGCGCGCTGTTGCGGCGGTCCTCGGTGAAGGCGCGGTCACAGAGCACGTCCTCGACGAGCCCGACGTCGCCGGGAGCGGGCAGGCCGAGCGAGAAGCCCACCGCGCGGCATCCCTCGACGACGTCGGCCTCCTCGACCATGCGACGCGTGGCGTCGTCGGCCGTGTTGTAGACGCACGCCAGCACGGTGCGTTCGTAGACCTTGGCCTTCGCAGCGCGGTAGGCCTCGGCGGAACCGTGCCACTCCAGGTGGTCGTCGGCGATGTTGAGGCAGGCCGAGGCGAGCGGCACGACGGCACCCGTGCCCTCCGTCGCCATCGAGTGCAACTGGTGGCTGGAGAGCTCGACGACCAGGACGTCGAAGCCCTCCGGGTCGCGGACCACGTCGAGCACCGGCACGCCGATGTTGCCGCAGGCCACGGCACGCAGCCCGGTCGCGGCGTACATCGCGGTGGTCAGCTGCGTGGTCGTGGTCTTGCCGTTCGTGCCGGTGATCGTCACCCAGGGCGCGGCGACCGGGCCCTTCACGACCTTGTCGCGGACCCGCCAGGCGAGTTCGACGTCGCCCCAGACGGGGCCGTGCTCGTGCGCCCAGACGACGGTCGCGTTGTGCGGCGGGAGGCCCGGGGACACGACGACCAGGTCGGGTGCCTGCTCGACGAGCGCGGCGGGCACCGTGTCGAGCGGCGTCTGCACGAAGCGGGCACCGATCACGTCGAGCAGTTCCACGCTGTCGGCCGGGGCGTCGGTCGAGTACACGACGACGTCGCTGCCGAGCTCGGCGAGGGTGTCCGCCACCGAGAACCCGGTGGCGCCGAGGCCGAGCACGGCGACCCGCAGCCCCTTCCAGCCCTCGGAGTACCAGCTGTCGAGACCGTTCAGGCGTTCGCTCATTGGACTCGTGCGATCCATTCCAGGTAGAACAGCCCGACCCCGGCCGCGACGCAGAGCCCCGCGATGATCCAGAACCGGACGACGACGGTCACCTCGGCCCAGCCCTTGAGCTCGAAGTGGTGGTGCAGGGGGCTCATCCGGAAGATGCGCTTGCCGTGCGTGATCTTGAAGTACGCCCGCTGCAGGATGACCGAGCCGGTGACGATGAAGAACAGGCCACCGATCAGGACGAGCAGCAGCTCGGTGCGGCTGAGGATCGCGAGACCAGCCAGGGCACCGCCGAGCCCGAGGGACCCGGTGTCGCCGAGGAAGATCTGCGCCGGCGACGTGTTGTACCAGAGGAAGCCGATCAGCCCACCGCAGACCGCGGCCGCGACGACGGCCAGGTCGAGCGGGTCGGTGACGGTGTAGCAGGCGTGCTTCGTGGTCTCGTCGATCCGGACGCCACCGCAGATCTGGTTCGACTGCCAGAACCCGATGATGACGTAGGAGCCGATCGCCAGGATGCTCGACCCGGTGGCCAGGCCGTCGAGTCCGTCGGCGACGTTGACGCCGTTCGACGTCGAGACCGTGAGCAGCACGATCCACGCCAGGAACAGGATCGTCCCGATGACGGTGCCGAGCGCCATGAAGTCGAGCCACGGGATGTCCCGGATCGCCGAGATCATCGTGGACGCCGGGGGCTTGCCACTGCCGGCGGGGACGACGAGGGCGATGGTCGCGAAGACCACGCCGACGATGACCTGCCCGAGCACCTTCGCCCAGCCGCCGAGCCCGAGGCTCCGCTGGCGCCGGACCTTGAGGAAGTCGTCGACGAACCCGACGACGCCGAGCCCGACCATGAGGAACAGGACGAGCAGCCCGGACAGCGTGAGCGGGTCACGGCCGACCAGGTGTCCCACGAAGTACCCGAGGACCGCACCGAGGATCAGGACGATGCCGCCCATGGTGGCGGTGCCACGCTTGGTGTGGTGCGACTGCGGGCCGTCGTCACGGATGAACTGGCCCCACCCGAGTCGGTGGAACAGCTTGATGAACAGCGGCGTGAGCAGCAGTGTGAACACCAGCGACACAGCGCCGGCGACGAGGAGCGCGATCATTCGGGGACACCTCCGAGGCGGTCGCCGAGGAACCGCAGCCCGGCCGACTTCGAGGACTTGACCAGGACGACGTCACCCGGACGCACGAGTTCCTGGAGGGCACGGACGGCGTCGTCGACGTCCTCGATGAACACGGACTCGCCGTCCCACGATCCTTCGAGGGTGGCGGCCTGGTGGATGGGCATGGCGCCGCGACCGACGACCACGAGCTGACCGATGTTCAGGCGGACGACGAGCCGACCGATGGTGTCGTGCTCCTCCACCGAGAACTCGCCGAGCTCGGCCATCTCGCCGAGGACGGCGACGGTGCGCTCCCCCGGGCGGACGACCTGCGCGAGCGTCCGCAGCGCGGCGGCGGTCGAGTCGGGCGAGGCGTTGTACGCGTCGTTGATGACGGTGACGCCGTCCGGGCCCTGCAGCAGCTCCATGCGCCAGCGCTCGGCGCGCGTCATCGACGCGAGCGCCTCGGCGCCGTCGGCGAGCGGCACACCCCAGAGGTGCGCCACCGTCAGGGCGGCGGCCGCGTTCATGGCGTGGTGCTCGCCGAGGATGGCGAGGCGGACGTCGACGGTCTCGAGGCCGTCGGACGGGCCTCCCGTCACGTCGTCGGGCGCCGGAGCGGTCTCGCCGACGGGAGGCGCGGTGAGCGTGAAGCGGGTGCCCTCGCGGTCCGTGGTGACCCCGCTGATGCGGTAGTCCGCCCCGGCGGACGTGCCGAAGCCGACCACGCGGGCGTCGGTGCGCTCGCGCATCCGCGCGACGCGGTCGTCGTCGACGTTGAGGAGGGCGGTCGCGGTGGCCGGCAGGTCGGTGACCATCTCGGACTTCGCGCGCTCGGTGGCGTCGATCCCGCCGAACTCGCCGGCGTGGGCGAGCCCGACCTTGAGCACGACGCCGACGTCCGGCTCGGCGATGCGGACGAGCTTCGCGATGTGGCCGATGCCGCTCGCGCCCATCTCGACGACGAGGAAGCGGGTGTCGGCCGTGATCCGGAGCATCGAGACCGGGGCGCCGACGTGGTTGTTGAACGAGCCCTCGGGCGCCACGGTCTCGCCGGCGCGGGAGAGGATCGTCCGGAGCATGTTCTTCGTGCTCGTCTTGCCGTTCGAGCCGGTGATGCCGACCACGCGGAGGGACCCGGCGGCACGGACGCGTGCGACGACCTCGTGCGCGAGGGCGGCCAGCGCGGCGTACCCGTCCGCGACGACGATCTGGGCGGTGGCGGAGTCCTCCGGCAGGTCGACGGCACGCTCGGTGACGACCAGGCCGGCGCCGGCGGTTGCGGCGGACGGCACGAAGCGGTGTCCGTCGGTCTCCTCGCCGAGCAGGGCGAAGAAGACGCTGCCGGGGCCGACGAGCCGCGAGTCGGTCTCCACGGGACCGTCGACGGTCGTGTCGGCGGCACCGCGGACGAGCTCGCCGTCGACCGCGGTGGCGATCTCGGCGAGGGTCAGGGCGATCATCGGGCGTCCTCCGCCGGGCCGGTGTTCGGTTCCCAGCCGGCCTCGCGGAGCGCAGCACGGGCCTCGTCGCGGGCCGAGTACGGCGTCCGGACACCCTGGATGTCGCGGTAGTCCTGGTGGCCGGGGCCGGCCCAGAGGATCGAGTCCCCCTCGCCGACCAGGGCCACGGCGGCGCGGATGGCGGCCTCGGGCGGGCTCACCTCGTGGATCTCGTGCTCCGGGAACGCGGCACGGGCGGCGTCGACCAGGGTCTTCCGGATCGACGCGGCGTCCTCGAAGCGCGGGTGGTGGTCGGTGACGACGAGGATGTCGGACCCCTCGGCCGCGACCCGGGCCATGTCCGCCCGCTTCGTCGTGTCGCGGTCGCCGTCGGCGCCGAACAGCATGACGACCTTGCCGGGCGTGAACTGGCGCACCGCCGCGAGGGTGTTGAGGAAGGCGTCGGGGCTGTGACCGAAGTCGACGTAGACGCTCGGGCCGGCGTGGCCGGACACGCGCTCGGTGCGACCGGGCAGGTAGCACTCGATTGCGCTGACGACGGTGCCGTCGCGCTCGTCGGCGTAGGTGCGGTGGTTCGTCTCGAGCGCGTGCGAGATCGCGCCGAGCTCGAACCCGCCCTCGACGAGCATGACGATGGCGAGGGCGGCGTTGGCGGCCATGTGCCAGCCGATCAGCGGGACGCGGGTGGTGAGCTCGCGGCCCTCCGGTCCGGTCAGGCGGAACTCGGTGTACGCGGCGTGCGCCTCGACGATGTCGACGTGCCACTCGGCCTCGACCTCGGGGTGCACCGTGATGGTCGTCACCGGGATCCGGGAGTCCTGGACGACGCGGTGGCCCCAGTCGGTGTCGAGCGAGACGACACCACGACGACCGTGCTCCGGCTGGAACAGCGGCAGCTTCGCCTGGAAGTACTCCTCCATGTCGGCGTAGTCGTCGAGGTGGTCGTGGCTGAGGTTCGTGAACGCGACGACGTCGAAGACGATGCCGTCGACGCGGTGCCGGCTGAGGGCCTGGGCGCTGACCTCGACGGCGACGGCGCGGACCTCGCTCTCGCGCATCCGGGCGAGGAGCGCGTGCATCTCGCTGGCCTCGGGCGTGGTGAGTCGGCTGGTGACGCTGAGCGAGCCGATGTGCCGCTCGGCGGTCGAGCTCAGACCGGTGACCAGGCCGAGCTGCTTGAGGATGCCCTCGAGGATGTACGAGGTGCTGGTCTTGCCGTTCGTCCCGGTGACGGCGAAGAGCTGCGGCAGCTCGGCCTCGTCCGGGTTGGTGCGGTAGACCCACGCGGAGACGTCCCCGAGCGCTGCCCGCGGGCTGTCGACGACCAGGACCGGCAGGCCGGACCGCTCGGCGACGGCCACACCGTCGGCGTCGGTGAGGACGGCGACGGCACCGCGCTCGGCGGCGTCGGCGGCGAACTCGGCGCCGTGGCGGTTCGCGCCGTGGACGCCGACGAAGAGGTCACCGGGCTGCACCTCGGCGGCGCTCAGGGTGACGCCGGTCGTCTCGACGCCGTCGAGCGAGCCGACGACCCGGAGCCCGAAGGCGTTCGCGAGTTCGGCGACCGGCCGCGGGGTCGGGTGTTCGGGCCGGAGGACCGGGGGGATCCGTGCTGACAAGTGCTCCTTCTTCCTCTCCACGTGGACGGGTCGTCCTACCAGGTCGACGGGTAGGTCCGCGCCTGTGTCGTGGAGGGGGCGACTCGGTACTTCTCGAGCACCTGGGACATGAGTGTGCGGAACGCCGGAGCCGCTCCGCTCGACCACTTGGTGGTCTGCGGCTTCGTGAACGTCACCGTGACAACATACTGGGGGTCTTCGGCGGGTGCCATTCCGGCCACCGAGATGATACGGTCCGCGCCGTAGCCCTTGGCGCCGTCGGCGACCTCGGCCGTTCCGGTCTTCGCGGCGATGTTGTAGCCCGAGATCGGCTTCATGCCGACCAGGGTCCCGCCGGTCACCACGCTCTGCAGCATGTCGACCGTCTGGGTGGCCGCCGCGGCCGACACGACGCGCTTGCTCTGCACGTCGGGCGCGTCGATCGTCTTGCCGTCCTCGGTCTGGCAGCCCTTCACCATGTGCAGCGGGATCCGGACGCCCTGGTTCGCGAGCGTCTGGTAGATGCTCGAGACCTGCATGGCGGTGGTCGAGATGCCCTGGCCGAACATCGAGTTGATGTCGGTCTGCTTGTCCCACTGGGGGCTCGCGCCGTAGTTCATCGTCGGCTGACCCGGGTAGTCGATCGCGGGCTCGGGCTCGAACAGGCCGAACTCGCGCATCACGTCGTACCGCTGCTGGGTCGTCAGCTTGGAACCGAGCTCGGTGATGCCGACGTTCGAGGAGTCCCGGAGGATGCCGGTGAGCGTCAGGTTCTCGGTCGGGTGCAACTCGGAGTCATGGATCGTCCCGCCCCAGGGGAAGGTGCGCGAGTACGGCACGACCGCCTGGGTCGTCGGGCTCGCCAGGCCCTTGTCGATGAGGGCGGCGGCGATCGCGGCCTTGATCGTCGAACCGGGCTCGTAGGCGGCGGTCAGGGCGCGGGAACCGTAGGCCCCGGGGTCCTTCGTCGCGTCGACGTCGTTCGGGTCCACGGTCGGGTAGTCCGCGACGGCCAGGACCTCGCCGGTCTTGGCGTTCACCACGGTGGCGGTGGCGGACTCGGCCTTGAGCTGCTGGGCGGCGTCCGCGATGTCCTGCGACGCCATGTACTGCAGGTCGCTGTCGATCGTGGTGACGAGCGTCCCACCGTCCTTCGCGCGCTTCTGCGTCACGGTGCTGCCCGGCAGCTGCACGCCGTCCTCACCGCGCTCGTAGGTCTCGGAGCCGTTCGTGCCGGCCAGGCACTTCTGGTACGCCAGCTCGAGGCCGGCCTGGGCACCGTCGGTCCCCATGAAACCGGTCACGTTGCCGGTGGCCGCGCCGGTCGGGTAGGACCGGGCAGCCTGCTGCTCCGGGTAGAGCCACGGGACCTGCAGGGCACGGACGGCCTCGTAGTGCGCGACGTCGATGCCCTTGACCAGGTACGCGAAGTCGGACTTCGGGTCGGCCGCGATGTTCTTCTGCATGGTGGCGACGTCGCCGCCGGAGGCCTTTGCGATCGCGCTGAGGGCCTGGTCGACCGAGACGTCCTTGACGCGGGTGCCGCCGAGCTTGCCCTCGAACGACTTCACCAGGCGCGGCGAGGTCGTGATGTTGTAGCGGACCACGCTCTCGGCCAGCGCGGTGCCGTCACGGTCGACGATCGTCCCGCGCGTGCCGTAGAGCGTGACCGGGATGCTGCGCTTCGACTCGGCGGCCTGCGACAGCTCGTCGGCCTGTACGACCTGGATGTCGACCAGCCGGACCACGAACACCGCGACGAGCGCGATCACGGCGATCATCACGACGCTGTAGCGCAGTCGTCGGTTGCGGAGCGTCTTCGTCACGAGCGGCCTTCCCGGGGTGGTGCTGAGCCCTCGGTCACCGGGTCGTGGGTGCCTGGAGCTGGTTCGCGTCGGACTCTACGGAGGACTTCGCCGAAGGCTGGTCCGACGCGCTGGCCGTCCCCGCCTTCTCAGTGTCGGCGGCGGCGGGCGCAGCGGCAGCAGGCGCTGCTGCGGCCGGTGCCGGTGCAGCGGCGGCCGGAGTGGCCGGGCCGTTTTCCTTGCTCGTCGCGGTGTCGCCCGGCTTGGCGGCGAGCGGGACGTCGCCGAGCAGCGAGTTCGGGACCTGGTTCGCGGTGTTGCCGGTCGCCTCTTCGGGGGTGGCCGGGGTCGGCGTGCCGTAGACGGTGCCGGTCTTCGGGTCGAGGTACACCGGGGTCGAGTTCGCGATCATGCCGAGCGCTTGGGCGTTGCGGGCCAGGTTCTGCGGCGACTCGAGCACCTTGAGGCCCTCGGACAGAGACGCCTGGGTGCGGGTGAGCCCGGTCTGCTCGGTCTTCAGGGAGCTGAGCGTGTACGCGCCCTGGCTGAGCGCCATGCTGATGCCGAGCTGGGCCAGCAGCAGCAGGCCGAGGGCGGCGATCGCGACGATGGCGTACGCCACCCGGGGCCGCGCACGGCGCTGCGCCTTGGTCGGGGTGACCTCGACGAGTTCGGGACGCTGTCGCTCGGGGCGGACGGAGTCGGGACGCGGCGCGCGCGACGGGGCGACGACAGGGTCGACGAGTGCGAGGTTCGTGCTCATGTCACTTCCGGATCCGCTCGGCCGCGCGCAGGCGCACGGGGGTAGCTCGGGGGTTGGCGGCGCGTTCGGCGTCGTCGGCCTGTTCGGCGCCCTTGACGACGAGCGCGAAGGTCGGCGCGTGTTCGGGAAGTTCCACCGGCAGGTCGGCCGGGGCGCTCGAGGTGGTCCGTTCGACCAGCGCCCGCTTGACGATGCGGTCCTCGAGGGACTGGTACGACTCGACGACCAGGCGGCCGCCGACCCGGATGCGGTCGAGCGCGGCCGGGATCGCCCGCTCGAGGACGCTGAGTTCGGTGTTGACCTCGATGCGGAGCGCCTGGAAGACCCGCTTGGCCGGGTGACCCTGCCGCTGGATCGCGACCGGGGTGGCGTCGTGGAGCACCTGGACCAGGTCGCCGGACATCGTGAACGGTCGCTCGGTCCGACGCTCGACGATCGCCTTCGCGTACCGGCCGGCGAGCTTCTCCTCGCCGTAGCGCTGGAAGATCCGACGGAGTTCGCGCTCGTCGTAGTCGGCGAGGACCTCGGCGGCGGTGATGCCCTGCGTCCGGTCCATCCGCATGTCGAGCGGCGCGTCCTGGCTGTAGGCGAACCCGCGCTCGGCCCGGTCCAGCTGCAGCGAGGAGACACCGAGGTCGAACAGCACGCCGTCGACCGCGTCGATGCCCAGGCCGTCGAGCGCCTCGGGCAGTTCGTCGTAGACGGTGTGCACGAGGTGCACGCGGTCGCCGAAGCGGGCGAGCCGCTCCCCCGCGATGCCGAGGGCGTCGGTGTCGCGGTCGAGCCCGACGAGGGTCAGTTCCGGGAAGCGCTCGAGGAGACCGGCGGAGTGGCCGCCCATGCCGAGCGTGGCGTCGACGACGACCTTGCCCGGGCCCCCGAGCGTCGGCGTGAAGAGGTCGACGATCCGCTCGAGCATGACGGGGGTGTGCGGGAACTTCTCCGGTGCTGCCATGTGCGCCCCTGGACTCCTGGGCCGTGGGTCCGGATCCCCATCCATGCGACCTGACACCGGGGAAGGTGTGTCAGGGCGGACGGCTGGGAGTCTCGATCCACGGATCAGAAGATCCCCGGGATCACCTCCTCGTCGTTCTCGGCGAAGGCCTCTTCGGTCTCCGCGTAGTAGGTCTCCCAGGCACTGGTCGACCAGATCTCGGCGCGGTCACCGCTGCCGATGACCGTCAGGTCCCGCTCGAGCCCCGCGTACTCGCGGAGGTTCTGCGGGATGGTGACGCGGTTCTGCTTGTCGGGTTGTTCGGCGCTCGCTCCGGAGAGGAACAGGCGCATGTAGTCGCGGGTGCGCTTCGACGTCATCGGCGCCTGGCGGATCCGCTCGTGGAGTTCCTCGAAGGTCCTGGCGCTGAAGACGACCACGCACCGCTCCTGGCCGCGGGTCATGACGAGACCACCGGAGAGTTCGTCCCGGAACTTGGCGGGCAGGATCACGCGACCCTTCTCGTCGAGCTTCGGGGCATGGGTACCGAGCAGCACTCGGGGCCTCCCGTCAGCTCCACCGGTCTTCGTCTCGCCCCACGCTACTCCACTTCCCTCCACTTCGCTGCTCTGTTGCCCCACTCTCAGCCTCCGGCACCCCTTCTGGGGGCACCCACACCCCGCCGTGGGCCGCCCGATCCGCACAACCACGGCCCTCCCGTCCCGGTGGAGCGCAGTGGAGGGATCCGGGCGCGCGGAACACCGGTGTTCGTCGGTCACGCCGCGTCATGGAGCGGCGCGACCGACGAACACCGGTGTTTTGCCGCCCCGGGGGCGCCCCGGGGGGCGCCGGGGGCACGAAAAACGGGGCCGGCCTGGGAAGGCCGACCCCGTGGAGGGATGTGGAGGAGCTAGTCCTGCTGGTTGCGCTTGTCCCAGCGCTCGTTCATCCGGTCGATGAAGGAGCCGCCACCGGAACCGCGTGCCGGGCGGGGGCCGCCGCGGGCAGGTCGGGCGGAGGCGCCGCGTGCCGGTCGCGCGGTGGGGGTCCGACCTCCGGGCCGCAGGGCGAAGAGCACCCCGGCCAGCATGACGACGAAGCCCAGCACACCGATCAGGGGCTGCTTGATGACGAGCCCGAGGACGATCACGCCGACGCCGACGAGTCCGATCAGGACACCGATCGTGATCGCGGTGTACGTCGGACGGCCCTGGCGGCGAGTGACGCGCGCCACGAAGTCGGAGTCGTTCTGGTAGAGGCTCCGCTCCATCTCTTCGAGGAGGCGCTGCTCTTGCTCCGAGAGTGGCATCTTGGTTCCCTCTTGTTCCTGGGATCGACGCGGTGGAAGGGGTGGATCGATCTTACGACCGGACCACCCACTAAGGTAAGGACCGTGGCTGAGAGTACGCGATTAGTGGACCTCGTCTCGGCGCGGATCGATCGGGCTCTCGACGAGCAGCGCGACCGCCTCGCGGCGATCAGTCCCGACCTGGTCTCCTTCGACACGTTCGCACGAGACCTGTTGTCCGGCGGGAAACGCTTCCGGGCGCTGTTCTGCTACTGGGGCTGGCAGTCGGTGGCGGGCCGTTCGGGCTCGTTCGACCCGCTGTCGGAAGGCGCCCGGCAGACCACCGCCGAAGCGATCGTCACCGCCGCCGCCGCGCTCGAGGTCTTCCACGCCGCCGCCCTGGTGCACGACGACATCATGGACCGCTCCGACACCCGTCGCGGGCGTCCGGCAGCGCACCGCCGCTTCGAGTCGCAGCACGCCGACTCCGGTTGGGTCGGCGACCGCGCCCTCTACGGCACCAACGCCGCGCTGCTGCTCGGCGACATGCTCCTCTCGCTCAGCGACTCCCTCTTCGACGAGGCCCTGGCACTCCTCGACCCGGTGCGCGCCCGCGTCGTCCGCCAGGAGTTCCACACGATGCGCCTCGAGGTGACCGCAGGCCAGTACCTCGACATCCACGAGGAGACCGCCTGGCCGACCGTCGACGACGCCGAACAGCTCGTCCGGGCCCAGCGCGTCATCGTCTTCAAGTCGGCCAAGTACTCGGTCGAGGCGCCGCTGCTCATCGGGGCGCTCATCGCCGGTGCCAGTGCCAGCCAGCTCGACGGCCTGCGGTCGTTCGGCCTGCCCCTCGGCGTGGCGTACCAGCTGCGCGACGACATGCTCGGCGTGTTCGGTGACCCCGAGGTGACGGGCAAGCCCGCCGGTGACGACCTCCGCGAGGGCAAGCGCACCGTCCTCGTCGCCACGGCCCGCAAGTCCCTGCCGGTCGGCGCCCGCCAGCTGCTCGACGAGCTGCTCGGCGACCCGGACCTCGACGACGACCAGGTGCAGATGCTCCGGGCGACCCTCACCGACTCCGGTGCGGTCAGCGCGGTCGAGCGTTCCATCGAGCGGCACGTGCAGCGCGCGAAGGCCGCACTCGACGCGTCGCCGCTGACGCCGTCGGCGCGCGAGCAGCTCGCATCGCTCGCGGACACGGTCAGCCGCCGGTCCGCCTGACCCAGCGCACCCCGACGGACGGGGGGGCCCCGGGCGCCGGGGGGCCGGGGGGCCCGGGGGGGGGGGGGGGGGGCCGCCCCCCCCCCCCGGGGCGGCGGGGGCGCGC
>NZ_JARUXD010000199.1:0-228 GCF_030433875.1 Curtobacterium sp. PsM8
GTCCATCGACGTCGCGGGGCCGCCACGTACGCGGATGCCGAGGATCGGGTCCGCGGCTACCGTCCGGTACCGCTCGGTCGTGATGCCCCTGTCCTTCCACAGCAGCTCGACCGCTGCGACGGCCTTCGCCGGATCGGTCGCCGGTGCGACCTGCATGAGGATGTACGTGTAGGTCAGGCCGTCGTCGGCTGCTTCGGTCCAGGACACAGCCGACGGTACGCAGTAGAC
>NZ_JARUXD010000200.1:0-228 GCF_030433875.1 Curtobacterium sp. PsM8
CGTCAGATGTGTATAAGACCCAGGGCCCGGGCGAGCAGCACCGGGGCGGTCGGGACCTCGCCGACGAGGTTTAGCGCGTAGCCGAGGAGCCACGCCGACTCCTCGTCCTCGGCCGGCGGAGCCGCTGCGAGCGCGCGGTCCATGACGTGGGCGCCGCGGACCACCGGTTCCGGCCGCGCGGCCAGGAGGATCGCCCGCGGGGCGGCGTCGGGCAGCGCGAGTGCCGCG
>NZ_JARUXD010000201.1:0-226 GCF_030433875.1 Curtobacterium sp. PsM8
CCGTATAAGATTATAACCCCCATTAACAATGAAAAAAGTAATATTCACATTTCAAGGAGAGTTGTTGCATGAAGCACAAGCTGCTGAACTTGATACAGAAACTATCATAGCATATAAGTCTGCCTTGGCTGCAAGTCGTGGGATTAACTCAGATTTAATCGAGGTGTTTAATGAAGAGGTTCCTGATTGCTCAGATTCATTTGTAAGATACGATGGGGCTTTAATG
>NZ_JARUXD010000202.1:0-226 GCF_030433875.1 Curtobacterium sp. PsM8
AAGTAAGACCGCTCAGCTCCACGGAAGGGGCGGCGTTCGCGCCGTCCCTTCCGTCGTTCCCGGGAGGCCCGGGCTCTGTCCACAGGTCGGCCCGCGCCGTTGCGGTGGCGCGCGTGCCAGCGCCGAGGCTTGACGGGTGAACCGCATCGCGCGCATCGCCGGCCCCGGCGGCCGGCGGCTCGCGGCGGTGGGGGGCCGGCTCGTGGGGCGCGGGGGGGGGGGGGGG
>NZ_JARUXD010000203.1:0-226 GCF_030433875.1 Curtobacterium sp. PsM8
CCTGGTCTCCGTCGCGGGGGGACGGGGTCAGGTAGAGCTGGTTGGTGGTCCCCTGCCGGAGGAGCTTCCCCGGGGGCGACGACCCCGCGGTGCCGTGCGGGCGGCCGACGACCGTGGATCCCGCCGGGTGGTCGGCGTCGGTCTTGGCGGTGCCCACGACCCGGACGGTGGATAGTGTGGTGGGGCCGGCATTCGCGACGTCGTTCGCGACCCGTTGCTCGTCGAC
>NZ_JARUXD010000204.1:0-225 GCF_030433875.1 Curtobacterium sp. PsM8
ACCCAGTACTCCACGAGGGCGACGCCCACCCCGACGACGGCTGCCGTGCGGTTTGCGAGCTCCGCGGGCGCGACCACGACGGTGGCCTACGCCGAGAAGACCGACGTCGACCGGCAGCTGCAGTACGCCATGCGGCACTGGTCGGAATACAACACCGCCGAGTACGGCACCTTTAACCCGATCTGAGGGGACTGCGCCAACTACGTGAACCAGACGCTGCAGGCC
>NZ_JARUXD010000205.1:0-225 GCF_030433875.1 Curtobacterium sp. PsM8
GGGGGGGCCCCCGTGTCGTTATTCGAGACTACCGCCGGCACGGGACGCGCGGGCGCTACCGTGCTCTTGGCTACACACGACGGCGACGTCATCCGGGCGGCGGACCGGTCGCTGTCCCTCGACGGGACGGCACCCGGGCTCCACTTCCCGCAGGTGGGGTCACGGGGGCTACGGCGAGCGCGACCGCGGGGTTAGTGTCTCGCCACACCATCCGTGCACGTGATG
>NZ_JARUXD010000206.1:0-224 GCF_030433875.1 Curtobacterium sp. PsM8
CCTTGACCCAGTACGGGCAATAGAGACTAATACTCTTGGTTCACTAAACATCCTTAACGCTGTACGAAATATAGGATTAAAAACCAGAATACACTTATGCGGAAGCTCAGAAGAATATGGTGATGCTCCTGAACCAGTAGATGAAAACTCACTTCCTAACCCACTATCACCTTATGCAATATCTAAATTAGCTATGGATTATCTAGGGCAGTTTTATGCTAAGG
>NZ_JARUXD010000207.1:0-224 GCF_030433875.1 Curtobacterium sp. PsM8
GCCGCATGTTGCTAGAGCATTGCATCCTACGGGCGGCCTCCCTCGCCCGTTGCACCGCCGGCAACAGCAATCCCGCCAGCACCCCAATGATCGCAATGACGACCAGCAGCTCCACCAAGGTAAATCCACGACTTCGTCCAACAGCGTTCCGTAAACTCATTCTTTTCACTTTCGGGGTAAGTGCTATTGAGACGTGGTGTCAATAAGAATGTTTTAGGCAGGCG
>NZ_JARUXD010000208.1:0-224 GCF_030433875.1 Curtobacterium sp. PsM8
CCCCCGTCGGCAACGTCGTGAACCTGTTCAGCAGGCCCGCCGCCGATCGGGCCAAGGACGACCGGACGAGCGGGCCGTCCCAGCGCACCCACTGACCCGGGGCCTCCCTACCGGACCGAGGATCCGTTCAACCGCCGGCGCCCATCCGTCGTCGGCGCCGTGCCAGACCGCCCCCGGCCCGCGCCGGGGCCCTTCCCCGCCTGGGGACAACGCCGGAACGGCCG
>NZ_JARUXD010000020.1:0-52669 GCF_030433875.1 Curtobacterium sp. PsM8
CCCCGCTCCCCCTCCGCCGAGCGGTCGAAGACCGTCGGTCCGGGCGCATCAGAACAACGATTCGCGACCGCTCGGCGGGGGGCGACGGCGAGTCCCGGCGGCGTGACGCGCGGGGCGGCCGCGACCCGGGCCTCCCGGCCGTCCCACTCAGTGGCGCGAGCGGTCACGACACCCCGCTCCCCCTCCGCCGAGCGGTCGAAGACCGTCGGTCCGGGCGCATCAGAACGACGATTCGCGACCGCTCGGCAGGGGGCGACGGGTGCGGCGCAGGCGGGCGGGCAGGCCGGCAGACGGACGGGCGGGCCGGCAGACCGACGGGAGGAGGCCCGGCAGACGGACGGGAGGCCCGGCGCCGGTCTCGTGGACCGGCACCGGGCCTCCCGAATGTCGTCTGGTACCCGCTACGAGGAACGACGGCGGCGCGCGACCTCCCACAGCGTGACGCTCGCTGCGATGCCGGCGTTGAGGGACTCCGTCGCGCTCGAGATCGGGATCGACACGATCGCGTCGCACGTCTCGGTGACCAGGCGGGACAGACCCTTGCCCTCGGACCCGACGACGATGACGATCGGCCGGTCGGCGAGTGCCAGGGCGTCGAGCTCGACGTCCCCGTCCCCGTCGAGTCCGAGCACGAACAGGCCCATCGACTTCAGCGACTTGAGGGTCTGCGTCAGGTTCGGGGCCATCGCGACGGGCGTGCGGGCGGCGGCACCGGCGGAGGTCTTCCACGCCGACGCGGTCACGCCGACCGAACGACGCTGCGGCACGATGACGCCGTGGCCGCCGAACGCCGCCGTGGAGCGGATGATCGCACCGAGGTTGCGCGGGTCGGTGATGCCGTCGAGGGCCACGAGCAGCGGCACCTGATCGCGCGAGAACGCCCGCTCGACCAGGTCCTCGGACACGGCGTACTCGTACGCCGGGACCTTGAGCGCGACGCCCTGGTGCACGCTGTCGTGCCCCGTGATGCGGTCGAGCTCCGGGCGCATGATCTCCATGATCGGCACACCGCGGTGGTTCGCGAGCGTCAGGATCTCCTTGACGCGGTCGTCGACCTCGATGCGGGCAGCCACGTAGAGCGTCGTCGACGGCGTCTTGGTGCGGAGCGCCTCGAGCACGGAGTTGCGCCCGGTCACCAGCTCGCTGTCGTCGGTCTTCCGAGCGGGCGGGCGACCACCGGTGCGGGTCTGCGGCGCCGAGGCGCCGCTGCCACCACGACGGGTGCGGGCCGCTTCGAAGCGCTCCTTGGCGGCCTTGCGCTTGCCGGCCGGGTGGTACGGGCGGTCCTCGGCCTTCGGGGTCGGCTTGCGACCCTCGAGCGCCTGGGCACCCTGGCCGCCGGAGCCGACCTGCTTGTTGCCCTTGCGGCCGGTACGGACAGCGCCCGGACGACCCTTCTTGCTCCCCGAGACGTTCTTCATGCAGTTCTCCTGTTCGGCACTGCCGTGTTCAGGCGATGCTCCAGCGTGTTCCGGACGGTGTGTCCTCGATCGTGATGCCCGCGCCTGCGAGATCGTCCCGGACGCGGTCGGCCGTGGCGAAGTCCCGTGCGGCCCTGGCGTCGGCGCGCTCCTGTACGAGGCGTTCGACGAGGGCGGCGAGCGGTGCTCCGGAGGTGTCGTGCGCTCCACCCGACCAGTGCGGTGCACGCGGGTCGATGCCGAGCACCTCGACCATGGCAGCCACCTGATGGTACGCGACGCCGAGCGCTTCCGCATCGTCGGCGTCGAGCGCGGCGTTGCCGGAGCGGACGGTCTCGTGCAGCACCGCCAGCGCCTGGGGTACCGCCAGGTCGTCGTCCATCGCGTCGGCGAAGCCCTGCGGCACCGCCGGAGCGTCGGGCAGACGGACCCCGTCGAAGCGTTCGGCAGCCCGGGCGAGGAACCCCTCGATGCGGTCCAGTGCGGCTTCGGCCTCGGCCAGGGACCCGTCGTGGTGGTCGATCGTCGACCGGTAATGGGCGGCGCCGAGGAAGTAGCGGACGACGACCGGACGTGCGGCGCCGAGGAAGTCCGCGGCGAAGATCGAGTTGCCGAGCGACTTCGACATCTTCTGGCCGCCGACGGAGACGAGTCCGTTGTGCAGCCAGTACGAGGCGAAGGCGTCCCCGGCAGCGGTCGACTGTGCGAGTTCGTTCTCGTGGTGCGGGAAGCGCAGGTCCAGTCCGCCGCCGTGGATGTCGAACGCGGGCCCGAGGTAGCGCCGGGACATCGCGGAGCACTCGATGTGCCACCCGGGGCGGCCCGCGCCCCACGGCGAGACCCAGCTGGCGGTCGAGGGCTCCCCCGGCTTGCTGCCCTTCCAGAGCGCGAAGTCACGGGCATCCCGCTTGCCGCGGGGATCGGCGTCGGTGGCGTCGACCATGTCGTCACGCCGCTGCCGGGTGAGGGCGCCGTACCCGGGCCAGCTCGCGGTGTCGAAGTAGACGTCCCCACTGCCGTCCGCTGCCGGGTAGGCGTGACCGCGCTCGACCAGCCGCGTGATGATGTCCTGCATCTGCGGGATGCTCGCCGTCGCCCGGGGCTCGTAGGTCGGGGGCAGGATGCCGAGCGCCGTGTACGCGGCCGTGAACTCGAGCTCGACGCGGTACGCGCGCGCCCACCAGGGCTCGTCGGTGCCGGCGGCCAGGTCGAGGACCTTGTCGTCGATGTCGGTGACGTTGCGGACGAGCGTGACGCGGTACCCGCGGTGGCTGAGCCAGCGACGCCAGATGTCGTAGACCAGGGCGGACCGGAGGTGCCCGATGTGCGGCGAGGACTGCACCGTCGGACCGCAGACGTAGATGCTGACCTGTCCGTCGACCAGGGGCACGAGGTCGACGACGTCGGCGGCGCGGGAGTCGTACAGGCGAACGGTCACACGACAAGCCTAGAGGGCGTCCCCACCGGTGACACGGGACGGCCCGCAGCCTGTGGAGAACGGGTCGACGGCGTCAGCGGGAGCGGACGAGCGCCGTCGCGATCGCGGTGAGCCCCTCGCCACGACCGGTGAAGCCGAGACCGTCGGTCGTCGTGCCGGACACCGCCACGGGAGCGCCCACCGCCGCGGCCAGGGCGTCCTGCATCTCGTCACGACGGGCGCCGATGCGCGGGCGGTTGCCGATCACCTGGACCGTGACCCGCACGGGCTCGAGTCCGGCGTCCCGCAGCAGTTCGACGGCACCACGGACGAAGACGTCCCCGGACGCGCCGGCGAACCGCGGGTCCGAGGTGCCGAACCGGCCGCCGATGTCGCCGAGGCCACCGGCGGAGAGCAGGGCGTCGCAGACCGCGTGGGCGACCGCGTCCCCGTCGCTGTGGCCGGAGAGGCCGGGCTCGCCGGGGAAGTCGAGCATGCCGACGCGGCACGGCACGTCGGGGTCGAACGCGTGCACGTCGACGCCGAGCCCGACGCGGACGTCGACCCGTGCGTCGACGGAGCGGGCTCCGGCTCGTTCGGCGACGACGGCCTCGGCACGACCGAGGTCCCACCGCGTGGTGACCTTGAACGCGTCGGCGTCACCCGGCACGGTGCGGACGACACCGCCGGCTGCCTGGAACACACCGGCGTCGTCGGTCGCGGCCCGCTCCGCCACGGCGTACGCCCGACGGAGTGCGGCCAGCGGGAAGCCCTGCGGGGTCTGGACCCCGACGAGTGCGGATCGGTCGACGGTCTCGACGACGACGTCACCCGCGACCCGCTTGACGGTGTCGGTGACCGGCAGCGCGGGCACCACCCCGACACCTCCCGCGACCGCATCGCCCGACTCGACCGCGTCGCCCGACCCGACCGCGGCGAACACCCGCTCGAACTGCGACGCCGGCGTCAGACAGCGCGCGGCATCGTGCACGAGCACGGTCTCGACGGAGTCCGGCAGCACGGCCAGGCCAGCCTGGACCGACGCGTGGCGATCCGCGCCTCCCGGCACGACCGTCACGTACCCGGAAGCGGCTCCGGCGACGTCGGCGACGAGCGCACGGCACTCGTCCATCCGGTCGGCCGGGGCGACGACGACCACCAGGGTCGGCTCGGCGAGGGTCAGGACCGTCCGCAACGCGCGGACCAGCATGCGCTCTCCCGCGACCGGGACGAACGCCTTCGCGGTGCCGAGGCCGAGCCGGGTACCGGAGCCGGCCGCAACGACGACGACCGCACGGGCTGCCAGAGCTGGGCTCTGCGCCGGTGCGGTCGTCGTGTCGTTCGTGGTGCGCAAGCGGGCGTCAGGACGCGAGGACCTCGTCGAGGACGGTCGATGCCTTGTCCTCGTCGGTCTTCTCGGCCAGGGCCAGCTCGGAGATGAGGATCTGGCGCGCCTTGGCCAGCATCCGCTTCTCGCCCGCGGAGAGGCCGCGGTCCTGATCGCGGCGCCAGAGGTCGCGGACGACCTCGGACACCTTGATGACGTCACCCGAAGCGAGCTTCTCGAGGTTCGCCTTGTAGCGGCGCGACCAGTTGGTGGGCTCTTCGGTGAAGGGGGCCCGGAGGACCTCGAACACCTTGTCGAGCCCTTCCTTGCCGATCACGTCGCGGACGCCGACCAGGTCGACGTTGTCCGCCGGGACCTCGATCGTCAGGTCACCCTGCGTGACCCGAAGCTTCAGGTAGACCTTTTCCTCGCCCTTGATGACGCGAGTCTTGACTTCAGAGATGGTTGCCGCCCCGTGATGGGGGTAGACGACGGTCTCGCCGACCTCGAATTGCATGTATCAGGCTCCGTTCCCAGACCTCCAGTTTACCACAAGGGGCGTTCGGGTAAGGGGGCCGGCCACCCACCCTGACGTCCGGCCCCACCGGCGGCTGGGTAGGATGAGGGCCAGGGCCGCATGGTCCGTCATCGTGAACTTCCGGAGGAACCTCTTGCGAGCTCGGGTACTCGTGTCCGTCGCCGTCGCCGCGACGATCGCCCTCGGTGCGACCGGCTGCGAATTCTTGTCGCCGTCCCGCACCCAGGAGATCCGTCAGATCACCGACGGGGTGGACGTGTCGACCGGCACGATCGACGTGCGGAACGCCCTGCTCATCTCCGACAGCGGGAAGGACGCGCGGTTCATCGGCACGCTGGTGAACACCGGCAACGACGAGCGCACCGTCACGCTCGAGGTGGACGGCGTCGACCAGACCGTCGTCGTCCCGGCGAACGACACCACCGTCCTGGCTGACGACGGCCAGCACGACACCGTCGACTTCGACGACGTCAGCGCGAAGCCGGGGTCGCTCGTGAAGATGTACTTCTCGTACGACGGTGCCGAGGGCGCCTCGGCCACGGTGCCGGTCCTCACCAGCGCGCAGGAGCAGTACGAGACGCTCGCACCGACTCCCACCCCGACCTCGACGCCGACCGCGCCGTCGAACAGCGGCACCCAGCCGACCGGCGACGCCACGGCTCCGGGCACCCAGAGCGGCTCGCAGTCGGACTCCTCCGAAGGCGACAACGGCACGAACTGACGGCCGCGCACGGCACGACCGTGCGGTGCACCAGCGATGGACGGGAGGCCCGGGGCCGGGTCCGATGAACCGGCCCCGGGCCTCCCGTCTGTCCGTTGCGGCGGAGCCGCCGGCTACGCCTCGATGCGGTAGCCGAGGCCGCGGACGGTGACGAGGACCTCCGGCGTGCTCGGGACACGCTCGATCTTCGAGCGGATCCGCTTGATGTGCACGTCCAGCGTCTTGGTGTCGCCGAAGTAGTCCGACCCCCAGACCCGGTCGATGAGCTGCCCACGGGTGAGCACACGGCCGGCGTTGCGGAGCAGCAGCTCGAGCAGCTCGAACTCCTTGAGCGGCATCGGCGTCTCGGAGCCGTCGACGCTCACGGTGTGGCGCTCGACGTCCATCCTTATCCCGCCGACCTGTAGGATGCCCATGTCGCCCGGATCGTCCTCGGTCCGACGGCGGAGCACCGCGCGGATGCGGGCCAGCAGCTCGCGCGTCGAGTACGGCTTCGTCACGTAGTCGTCGGCGCCGAGTTCCAGCCCGACGACGATGTCCACCTCGGAGTCCTTCGCGGTGAGCATGATGATCGGCACGTTGGAGCGGGTGCGGATCTGCCGGCAGACCTCGGTGCCGGAGAGCCCGGGCAGCATGAGGTCGAGCAGGACGAGGTCCGGGTTCTCGGAGTCGAACTTCGACAGGGCGGTGACCCCGTCGGCCGCGACGGCGGTCTCGTAGCCCTCTCGCTGCAGCAGGAACTCCAGGGGCTCGCTCAGGGCCGGCTCGTCGTCGACGATGAGGATCTTGGTCACGATGGCTGCTCTTCCATTTGCTCTTCGAGTGCTGTGGTCAGTTCGGGGTCGGCTTCGGGGATGCGGATCGTGAAGGTCGAGCCCTTGCCGGGCTGCGACCAGACGCGGACGTCACCGCCGTGGTTGCTGATGATGTGCTTGACGATCGCCAGGCCCAGTCCGGTGCCGCCGGTCGCTCGCGAGCGCGCGGGGTCGACGCGGTAGAACCGTTCGAACACGCGGTCGAGGTCGGCCTCGGGGATGCCGACACCCTGGTCGGTGACGGCGATCTCCACGAAGCCCTTGGTGCCGCGGACGCCCACGCCGACGCGGGTGTTGTCCGGGGAGTACTTGACCGCGTTCGCGATGAGGTTCGACACCGCCACCTGCAGCAGGCCCGGGTCCCCCATCACGCGCAGCTTCGACTTCTTTGCGCGGACGAGTTCGATGCCCCGGGCGCGGGCGACGACCTCGTTGCCGTCGATCGCGGCCTGCACGACCTTGTCGATGCCGGTCTCCTCGCTGGCCTCGAGCGCGTCGACGGACTGCAGCCGGGACAGCTCGATGATGTCCTTCGTCAGGGCGCCCAGTCGCTCGGACTCGGTCACGAGCTGCGCGGCGAACTTCCGGACGTGCGCGGGGTCGTCGGCAGCGATGACGAGGGTCTCGGACAGCAGGCCGATCGCGCCGATCGGGGTCTTCAGCTCGTGCGAGATGTTGGCGACGAAGTCACGCCGGACCTCGTCGATGCGACGGCTCTCGGTCAGGTCGTCGGCCGTCACGAGCACGTACCGGTTGCCGAGCTGCGCGGCCCGGAAGCTCAGGTAGCCCATCACGTCACCACGGCCACCGCGGGGCAGCTCGAGGTCCTCGGCGCCCATCTCCCCGCTCCGCCGGACCCGGTCCACCAGCGCGGCGAGCTCGTCGTGCACGAGCTTCCGGCGCACGACCAGGCCGACCGCCAGCGCCTGGGGCGACGCCGCGACGACGGTGTTCGAGGGGTCCACGACCACGGCGGGGTTGTGCATCGTGGCGATCACGGCCGCGACCCCGTCGGGCAGGCTCCGCTCCGCCACGTCGGCTGCACGTGCCGTCCGCTCGGCGGTGATGATCAGCACCACGACGCCCGCGCCGAACACACCGCCGAGGAGCATCGACAGTGGCACGAGCCACGCGTTGTCCATGCCGCCAGTGTAGGAGTGGTCACACGCGGTTCGGATGCCGTTCACCGCCGGAAGCAGGCCGGATCGCGAACCGTTCAGCCGCAGGTCACCGACCGTTCACCTGCGCTGACGACACTCGTCCGGTACGCAGAGAGAGGCCCTCCCCCATGCGCGAAGTGTTCCAGCAGGAGCTCCAGGACGTCCAAGAGCGTCTGACCGAGATCGCCGGGCTCGTCGAGTCCGCCATCACCCGAGCCACCGAGGCGTTCAGCGAGTCCGACGTCTCCCTCGCCGAAGAGGTGATCGCCGACGACGCGAAGATCGACGCGGCAGCATCCGCCCTGGACGAGGTCGCCATCGACATCCTCGCCCGCCAGGCACCCGTCGCCCGTGACCTCCGCGTGGTCGTCACCGCCCTCCGCGTCAGCTCGTCGCTCGAGCGGATGGGCGACATGGCCGAGCACATCGCGCAGCTCGCCCGCCAGCGGTTCCCCGAGAAGGTCGTCCCGAAGGGCCTGCGCGGCACTTTCAAGGAGATGGGCAAGCACGACGTCGCGATGTCGCAGAAGCTCACGCGCTTGCTCGCCACCGAGGACATCGCGCTGGCCGCCGAGATCCGCGACGAGGACGACGCCGTCGACGAGCTGCACGCCAGCGTGTTCGACTTCGTGCTCGGCGAGGCGTGGAAGGGCGGGCCGGTCGACACGGTCGACGCGACCCTCGCCAGCCGGTACCACGAGCGGTTCGCTGACCACGCGGTCTCGATCGCGAAGAAGGTCGAGTACCTGGCGACCGGCGACTGGGCCGGCGCGGCCAACGTCACGACGTCCCCGGCCTGAGGTCCGGTCGGCCGGCTGGCGGCGTCCCGTGCCGAGCCGGCCGTCTGGGAGGATCGAAGCATGGCCCAGGTCGCGATCATCGTCAACGGCATGCCCGGTTCCGGCAAGAGCACGGTGGGCGCCGCCCTCGCCGAGGTGCTCGGCTGCCCCTTCCTGTCGAAGGACCGGGTGAAGGAACCGCTCGCCGACATCGCCGGCCCGATGATCCCCTCGCGCACGCTCGGCGGCATCGCCATGGACACGCTCTGGTCCATGGCCGGAGCAGTCGAGAACGGGGTCGTCGTCGACGCCGTCCTGCTGCCGTCACGTGACCGGGACCACCTGGAGGCCGGACTCACCACCGCCGGGTCGCCCCGCGTCGTCGAGGTGTGGTGCGACGTCGACCGGGCGACCGCCGAGGACCGCCTGCGGGAACGGTACGAACCGGGCACGCTGCCGGTCCGCCACGACGTGCACGGTGACCTCGTCGACATCCTGGCGTTCTGGGACGAACACGAGGCGACCGCCGGACCGGTCGGGGTGGGGCCCGTCGTCCGGATCGCGACTGATCGCCCGTACGACGTCGGGTCACTCGTGCAGGAGATCGCCGCACACTTCAGCTGACCGAACACATCACATACCGGATGTTCTCCGGACGACACGGCAGGGTGCCCCTGGTCGGACCACGACCGCGATCGAAGGAGCCCCATGACCAGAACCACCACGCGCATCACGACCGCAGCCGTTAGTTGCTGCGTCGCCGGTCTGCTCGCACTCGGCGCCGCAGCACCGGCATCGGCAGCCGCCTCGAGCGCCGCTGACCCCGGCACCCGTTCGAACGTCGCCGAGACCGTCGCGGGCACGCCGTCGCCGGGGATCGACGGCATCGAAGTCCGCGACGGGAAGCGGTACCTCGTGGGCACCGGGATCCCGGGTGCGAACGCCCTCGTCGATCCGCTGAACGCGTTGGCGCGGGTCCAGTCCGACGGTCGTTGGAGCGCCGAGATCCGTCGCGACGTGACGTCCTTCAGCGTGCGACAGGGCCTCGGCGGCCTCGTCTCCAGCCCGGCGGTCTGGAACCTCGGCGACGCCCCGGTCCCCGCCGGGGCGACCCCACCGCCGCCCGCGGCGCCGGACCGTCCCGTCGTCGAGGGCATCCGTCACGCCGACGGCAGGTCCTGGCTCGTCGGCACCGGGATCCCGGGGGCGTCCATCTCGGTGAAGAAGAACTACGCGGGAACCTGGCGCGGCACCGTGGCCGAGAACGGCACCTGGCAGGTCGATGTCACCAACGACTTCGTCTTCCGCTCCGAGGTGAAGCAGGGCATCAACGGCACGATCTCGAAGGCCGTCCTCGTCGCCTTCAACACCACCGGCGACTCGTACGGCGGAGCGGAGTTCCAGCTCCTCGCGTCCTGATCCCAGGGGGCAGAGACAGCGGTGGCGCGGAGTGTCGAGACACTCCGCGCCACCGCTGTACCCGCTGTGCTACTTCTTCGCGCCCTGGGCCGCGACGGCAGCAGCACCGGCGGCAGCAGCCTCCGGGTCGAGGTAGTACGCCGGCTTCGTCGGACGGAAGTCGTCGTCGAGCTCGTACACGAGGGGGATGCCCGTCGGGATGTTGAGCCCCGCGATGTCGTCGTCCGAGATGCCGTCGAGGTGCTTCACCAGCGCCCGCAGCGAGTTGCCGTGCGCCGTGACCAGGACCGTCTTGCCCGCGCCGAGGTCCTTCGTGATGTCGGACTCCCAGTAGGGCAGCAGTCGGTCGATGACGAGCTTCAGGGACTCGGTCCGGGGCAGCTGGTCGCCGAGGTCCGCGTACCGACGGTCACCGGCCTGCGACCACTCGGCGTCGTCGGCGATGGGGGGCGGCGGCACGTCGAACGAGCGGCGCCACTCCATGAACTGCTGCTCGCCGTACTGCTCGAGCGTCTGCGCCTTGTCCTTGCCCTGCAGGTCGCCGTAGTGCCGCTCGTTGAGGCGCCAGTCGCGCTTGACCGGCAGCCAGGCCAGGTCCGCCTCGAGCAGGGCGATGTCGGCGGTCTGGATCGCCCGGGTCAGCAGCGACGTGTAGAGGACGTCGGGGACGATGCCGGACTCGGCGATGAGACTGCCGGCCCGCTTCGCCTCCTTCTCGCCGAGCTCCGAGAGCCGGACGTCGACCCAACCGGTGAACAGGTTCTTCTGGTTCCAGTCACTGTTGCCGTGACGGAGCAGGACGAGCGTGGAGGTCATGCGCCCGAGTCTACCGAGCGGTGCTCCACCCGTACCCTGGTCCCATGCCCGGGAACTCCTCGCCGATCGGCACCGTCACCCGCGGCACGACCGGGCACAACCGCCTCCGCCGCGTCGACCGGTGGATCGCGACGCTCCCGGTCCTCCGACGCACCGACGACCCGCTCGTCGCGGACGTCGGCTACGGCGCGAGCCCGACGACGACGCTCGAGATGCGCGACCGCCTGGCCCGGATGCGGCCCGACGTCGAGGTCACCGGCATCGAGATCGAGCCCGCCCGCGTGGCGATCGCGAACGCGGGGACCCGCGACGGGGTCACGTTCCGGTTGGGCGGCTTCGAGACCCCGACACCCGACGGCCGACGCCCGGCGGTGATCCGGGCCTTCAACGTGCTCCGGCAGTACGACGAGTCCGCCGTGGTCGGATCGTGGCGGATCATGCAGGACCGGCTGCAGCCCGGCGGCCAGCTCGTCGAGGGCACCTGCAACGAGGTCGGTCGGGTCGCGTCGTGGGTCACGCTCGACCGGGAGGCCCCGCACACCTTCACGGTCGCGCTGCGGTTGGCAGGGCTCGACGTCCCGAGCATCGTGGCCGAGCGGCTGCCGAAGGCGCTCATCCACCGCAACGTCCCGGGCGAGCGGGTGCACGGGTTCCTCCGCGACCTCGACCTGGCGTGGGCGGTCGCGGCACCGCTCGGTACGTACGGTCCGCGGCAGCGCTGGATCGCGGCGGTCCGGGGCATGCGCGACCGCGGCTGGCCGGTCATGCACGGGGTCGCTCGCTGGCGCCTCGGCGAGCTCAGCGTCCCCTGGTCCGCGGTCGCCCCCGCCTGACCGAGACTCGGCCAGGCGGACAGATCCGCGGCCAGCAGCGCGCGAAAGTGTCCGCAGAGCCGAGACTCGGCGCCGCAGCCACGCGCGCGGCAGCAGCGCGCGGCGGGTCTACGGGCGGCGGACCGCTCCGAGACGCGGCAGACGCGGGACGTCGGCCGTCGCACCGGCACCCGGCGGGACGATGACCTGCTGCGCCGCGGTCACGACGACGTCGTCCGCTGCGAGGGTCAACACGGCGGTCGGGTCGAGGGACCGCTTGACGACCGCCAGGCCGACCGGTCCGAGCTCGTGGTGCGTGGCCGAGGCGACGAGCCGCCCGACCTCGGTGCCGTCGAGCAGCACCGGGCTGCCGGGTTCCGGCACGACGCCGTCGGAACCGTCGAGGTGCAGCATCACCAGGCGCCGCGGCGGGCGCCCGAGGTTGTGGACCTTCGCGACGGTCTCCTGCCCCCGGTAGCAGCCCTTCGACAGGTGCACGGCCGAGCGGAGCCAGTCGAGCTCGTGCGGGATCGTCCGCTCGTCGACGTCGGACAGGGACGGACGCCAGGCCGCGATCCGCAGGGCCTCGAGTGCCAGGAGGCCCGCGGCGGGGACGTCCGACGCGGCCACCTGGGCAGCGGTGTCGGGGGTGACCACGGCGATGCGGAGGGTCCAGTCGGTGCCGGGGTGGGCCTCCTGGTCGGCGTAGCCCCACCCGCCGGGCGTGACGGACGCCCACGGGTCGGTCCAGATGGCCAGTGGCTCGGCACCGTGCAGCGGGTCGGCGCCGTCGAACCAGCCGAGGGTCGCGAGCTCGGCCGAGCGGTCGGTGACCTCGACACGGAGCATGAACCGCATCGACGAGAGCCACGCGGCAAGCGGCTCGGCGTCCGCCGTCTCGGTGAGGAGCCAGGCGGTCTCGCCGTCGTCGACGACGCGTGCGGCGTGCTCGACGCGACCGGAGGCGTCGAGCACCAGGGTCTCGGTGCTCACGCCCGGCGCCAGACCGAGCAGCAGCTGCGACGTGATCGAGTTGAGCCAGGACAGGCGGTCGGGGCCGGACACGGTGACGACCCCGAGACCGAGCTCGACGACGGCTCGACCACGGGCGAGCAGGCGCTGCTCGCCGATCGGGTTGCCGAAGTGGGCGGCCGGCCCGGTGGCGGACGCGACGAACCCGTCACGGACGGCGAACGGCGACGTCATCAATCGACCTTCGCGAGCTGACCCGAGGCGTGCGAGGTGAGTTCACGTCCCAGGGCAGCGATGTCCCACGCCCAGAAGAGCTTGCCCTCGACCAGACCGTACATCCGAGTGGCGGCCGAGTACTCCTTGGCGTTGGCGGAGCGCATCACGGCGTCGGTCGCCAGGTCGATGCGGCCCTGCTTGACGCGGCCCACGTAGAGCTCGTTGACGCCGGTCGGGTGGATGATCGCCGCTTCGACGTCGAAGCCGTTCGTCTGGTTGCGCAGGGTCTCGACGCTCTGCGTGGTCGAGAACGGCACCGGGCCGTCGCCGAGCAGCAGCGCCGGACCGCGGTCGCCCGGTTCGGACGGCCGGTCGAGCCGCCAGTAGCCCATCTCGGCAGCGAGCGGGGTGTGGTCGTCGTCGAGCAGCCACGTCGTCGACGAGTAGTTGAGGTACGGCAGGCCGTCGTGGCTGAAGCTGATGCGCTGACCGAACTCGTACGTCCGGACCTCGTCGTCCTCGCCCACGGGGTACTCGACGACTCCGGTGCCTTCCCAGACGCCGACCAGCCACGACAGCGGGACGAGTTCGGCGGAGAGGCCCTCGGGGAGTTCGATCACCGCTGGCCCTTGAAGAGCTTGACGACGACGGTCACCGAGATGAAGGCGATCGCGAGCGACGCCAGGCCCAGCAGGCCCACGTAGAAGAGCTCGAGCGCAAGCAGCGAATCCATGCCGGAAGTCTACGCGGACCGGACCGAGAAGCCAGCAGGCTCAGCGCGCCAGCAGGATCAGCGCCGTCACGAGGACGACCACGAACGACCCCGACGACGCGATGCTGATCCGCTCCACCAGGCCGTCCTTCGTCTGCGTGGCGAGCTGCAGCACGAAGCTGACGAACACCGCCGCGACGAAGACGAGCAGCAGCCAGGCGAACGAGTCCTTCTGCGTCAGGGTGAGCACGAGCACCGACCCGACGACCGCGAGCAACCACACCGGCACGACCGACGTCAGCCGCAGCCGGCGCTGGCTCGGCACGACTTCCGGGTCGGGGCCCACAGGGGGCGTCGTCTCGCTCACGTCCCCATCATGACAGCCACGTGCTGCACCGTCCGTCGGGGTGGGCGCCCCGGGCTCACTAGGATGGCGCAACGACGTCTTCTCCCTCTGGAGGTCCTGTGGCACAGCTCCTGGTACTCACCTCGGCCGCGCCCGGCGACGTCCTGCCGAGCCTCGGCCTGCTGAGCCACCGGATCCGGCACGTGCCCGCCGAGGCCGCCCAGCTGGTCAACGCACCGCAGAGCGACCTGATGTTCGTGGACGCCCGCACCGACCTGGTCAGTGCGAAGGCCCTCTGCAAGATCCTCGCCACGAGCGGTTCGACGACACCCGTCGTCCTCGTCGTCACCGAGGGCGGCCTCACCGCGGTGACGACCGAGTGGAACATCGACGACGTCGTGCTCGAGTCCGCCGGCCCCGCCGAGGTCGACACCCGCATCCGCCTGAACGCCGGCCGCGCCTCGAAGAACCAGACCGGCTCGAAGATCCAGGCCTCCGGCGTCGTCATCGACGAGGCGAGCTACTCCGCGAAGGTCCGCGGCCGGCCGCTCGACCTCACCTTCAAGGAGTTCGAACTCCTCCGCTTCTTCGCCACCCACCCGGCCCGGGTCTTCACGCGCGAGCAGCTGCTGAGCGAGGTCTGGGGCTACGACTACTTCGGCGGCACCCGCACGGTCGACGTCCACGTCCGACGGCTGCGCGCGAAGCTCGGCGACCTCGAGTCCCTCATCGGCACCGTCCGCAACGTCGGCTACCGCTTCAACGTGCACGACGACGACGACCGCGGGCAGGGCCAGTAGTGCTCGCGATCGTCGAACAGCTCGCCGACGCGGCGGTCGCCGACGGCGAGGCTCCCCCGTTCTCCGACCAGACCCTCGTCGACCTGCGCGCCGGCCGCGCCGACGTCCTCGGTGACGACACCGGCGTCGCGGTCGTCCGCGACGGCGAGGTCGAGGTGTTCGTCCGCCGGGAGGCCCGTGGCCGGGGCATCGGGACCCGTCTCGTCGAGCAGGTGCTCGCCCTCGCGGACCCGCCGTCGCGGGCCTGGGCGCACGGCGACCGCCCCGCCGCCCGCGCCCTCGCAGCCCGCGTGGGCTGGTCCGCGGAGCGGACGCTGCTGCAGTTGCGCGCACCGGTGCCGACGTCGGCAGGTGATCCGGGCCTCCCGGACGGCTACCGACTCGACGCGTTCCGGGCCGGCTCGACCGAGGACGAGACCGACTGGCTCGCCCTGAACGCCGCGGCCTTCGCGTCGCACCCCGAGCAGGGGCGGATGACGCTCGACGACCTGCGCGCCCGCGAGTCCGACGCCTGGTTCTCCGGCGACGACCTGGTCCTGCTGCGCGACGCCGACGGCGCACTGGCCGGCTCGTGCTGGCTCAAGGTCGAGGACGGCGTCGGCGAGTACTACGCGGTGGCCGTCCGACCGGACCTGCAGGGCCGGGGTCTCGGTGGGGTCCTGATGCGCGCCGGAGCGGCCCGGCTGGTCGACCGCGGCCTGCACGCTGTGTCGCTCTACGTCGAGGGCGACAACGCGCCCGCACTGGCGCTCTACCGCCGGCAGGGGTTCGTCGACCACACGGTCGACGTCCAGTACGCGGCGCGGACGACCGGCCGGTAACATGGAGCGTCGGTGACGCACCGGCGTTCGTGGGTTCGGGGGATCTGTGGCGGAGTACGGGCAGCACGCGCAGCGCTCCCAGTACGGCGAGGGGGAGCCGCTCGGCGCGTCCTACCGGCTGGTGCAGCTCCTGGGGACCGGAGCGTCCGGCGAGGTCTGGCGGACCGAGCACACCGCGACCGGTGAGCAGTTCGCGGCCAAACTGCTGCGTGCCGAACTCGCCGCGGAACCCGACGTCGTCGAACGGTTCGTCCGCGAACGCTCGGTGCTCCTGGCGCTCGACCACCCCTCGATCGTCCGCGTCCGGGACCTCGTCGTCGAGGGCGACCGCCTCGCCATCGTCATGGACCTGGTCGGCGGTGGATCCGCCCGCGACCTGCTGATCGCCGTCGGCACCCTGCCGCCGAGCGACGCCCTGACCATCACCGCCGAGACCCTCGACGCCCTCGCCGTCGCGCACGAACGGGACGTCAGCCACCGGGACGTCAAGCCCGACAACGTCCTGCTCGACCACGAGTGGACCGCCGGCAGCACGGGCGACGTCCGGGTGTCCGACTTCGGGATCGCCTCGGTCGTGGCCGAACGGGACCGCAAGACCACCGGCCTGCTCGGGACCCCGCAGTACATGGCGCCGGAGTCGATCAGCCAGGGGCGCTCCGGTCCGGCCGCCGACGTGTACGGCGCCGGGGTGATGCTCTACGAGCTGCTGTCCGGGCGGACGCCGTTCGCCGGCCCGGGCACCGACTTCGCCGTCGCCTACCGGCACGTGACCTCCACCCCGCCGCGGATCGACGTGCCCGACGCCCTCTGGGCCGCGCTGTCGTCGCTGCTGGCGAAGGACCCCGCTGCCCGGCCGTCCGCGGTCGACGCCGCCGCGACCCTCCGTCGTCTGGCCCGGTCGCTGCGGGACACCCCGGCCCTCGAGCGCGTCGACGACCCGGACGCGTTCGACGAGGTCGAGCGGCCCGCGACGGTCGTGCGCGGCGGAGTCGGTGTCGGGAGCGCCCTCGCCTCGACCGACTCGAGTGACGCTGACTCGTCCGCCGTGGTGGCGGCCGAGGACGGACCCGTCGAACCCGGTCCCGAGCTCGGCACCGCCGGGTCGCAGACCGTCATCCGACCGCTGGCACGTCCCGTCCTGCCGGCAGCACCGGCCGAGGTCGAGACCACCCGCCGCCGCTTCACCCGACCCGACTGGTTGACGAACCGGATGCTGCTGCTCGGCGTCGTCGGGCTCGTCCTGGTCGTCGTGCTCGTCATCGCGGCCGTCGTCTGGCTGCCCGGCGCCGGGAAGAAACGCCCCGGGGGCAGCGCGACCGGCGCGCAGAGTGCCAGTGCCTACCAGCAGGACCGACCGCTGCCGACGGGGTTGACGACCACACGCAAGGCCGTGGTCGACGCCTCCGCCGGCACCGTCGAGCTCTCGATCACCTACGCCGCGCAGACCGCTCCCCTGACCGGGCCCCTGCTCGAGGTCCTGCCCGCCGCGGCGAAGGGCGCCGACTGCCCCGCCGTGACCTGGAGCGGCGAGGGCATCAGCGCGAAGCGGAACCAGCCGTCGCTGACGGGCGTCGACACCGCCTGTGCGTGGAGCGTGTCCGGCGTCGACATCGAAGCCGGCGGCTCCGTCACGGTGCAGGCCACGGTGCCGGCGGACGCGATCGAGTCGGGGTCTGGGTCCTCTGCTGGGTCGGGCTCCGGTGCGGGTGGTTCTCCACTGCAGGAGTGGCTCGACTCGGTCGGCACCGCCACCAACGCCGCCGTGACCGACCAATCCGTCAGCGGGACCGCGTACCCGGTGCAGCGGCTGCAGGGCATCGACGTCCGCACCCCGGACCGCAGCGTCAGCCAGACCACGCTGCCCGTCACCCTCGTGCCGGTCTGGCCGAGCGGTGCCGACGAGCTCAACCCGCTCTACCGCAGCCCGAGCACCGGTCGGCCGTCCGAGATGCTCGTCGACGTCGCCGGCGGAGAGTCCGGCGTCCGCTTCGCCGACGGCTGCTCCGGAGCGCTGGCGGTGTCGTCCGACGGGCTGGTCGTGACCGCGCTGTCGGTGGCGCCGACCTGCACGGTGCGGGCCACGGTGGGCAACTTCACGAACCTCGAGAGCGACCCGTTCGGTATCACCACGCGCGACTGAGGTCGGTGCCGGGTGCGGTCCGGCAGGGTTGCCGGGACCGGCTGGTCGGCGGACGGGAGGCGCGTGGCGGGGCCGCCGCGCGCCTCCCGTCCGGCGGTCCGCCCGTCCGCCCGTCTGCAACGCGGAAGCGGCCGATCGGCGCAGGCCGTCGGCGCAGGTCCGTCGCTTCCGAGGACCGGACGAAGCCGCGTCGACCGGGGACGACGCGTCAGCAGGTCAGCTGGCGGCGGAGGCGGTCTGCACGAGGCGGACCGCGCCTCCCGAGGCGGCGTAGCCACGACCGACGGTCAGCGCCACCGGCGAGCGGCGGGGCAGGGTCACGCCGAGGAGCTCGCCGTCGTAGTCGACGTCCGGTTGCAGGAGCACGCCGCACCGGGACTTCCGGACCGCGCGCGTCCAGTGGCTGTACATCGAGCGGAGGTCGGCGGACCGACCGGACGCCACGACGCAGAGGCCCGGGCGTTCGGTCGACAGCACCGACGCAATGCTCTGGTCGGCGTCGTCGAACCGCTCGGCGTCGTCGATGAGCAACAGCACCGGACCGCGCTCGAGGCGGAGGCCGGCCAGGAGCGCCGGGACCTCGTCTGCGCCGACGGCGACGCGGTCGAACGAGCCGGAGGCCAGCGGGGAGCGTCGGTCGCAGATGGCCCAGACGGCCGGTCGGACGCCGTCGGCGTTCCGCGCCGACTCGGCCAAGGCGAGGAGCACGGACGACTTGCCGGAGCGCGCCGGACCGGCCACCAGGACGTGTTCGCCGTCGTAGACCTCGAGGACGGCGGTACCGAGGTCGTCCTCGGCGATGCCGACCGGCATGTGCCACGGTTCGGTGTCGAAGCGGGCCGGTACACCGAGGTCGGCGACGGAGACGGCTCCGGGGAGACGGCCGACCGCGCTGGCCTTCGGCGTGGTGCCGGGCCACTGCTCGGCGACGGCACGGACGGCCTCGGTCAGGCTGCCGCTCGGGGTGCCGACGTGTGACTGCAGCTTGCTGATCGAGTCGATGAAGCGGCCCGGGACCGGCGGCGGGACGTCCTTCGGGCGGACGCCGATCGTCGCGTAGTCGTACGGGTCGGCGAGGCGGAAGAGCCACTTCTGGGTGGTGACCTCGTCCATCGCGGATGGGACGGCCTTCGCGCGGGTCGTCGACACCGCGAAGGAGATGCCGAGCGCCGGGCCCTCGGCGTACACGCGGTACAGGGCGTCGAGGAGTTGCTGCCCCTCGAAGTCCTGGTACTCGTCCCGGAGCGCGGCGAGACCGTCGAGCAGGACGACCGCGCGGCGACCACCCGGGGCGGAACGGCGACGGTCGAGCTCGGTCCGGAGGTAGCGGAGCATGCGGGCCTGCAGCTCACCGGCACCGGCTCCGGACCCGACGTAGGCGCTGGTGTGCGGCAGGTCGGCGAGCGGGGCCAGGTCGCCGGCACCCATGTCGAGCACCAGGAGGTCGAGGTCCTCGGGGCTCGTGGTCCGCGCGAGCTGCAGGGCGATCGACGCCAACGCCGTGCTCGTGCCGCTGCCGGGGATGCCCATGAGCATGAGGTTGCCCTCGTTGCGGTCCCACCCGGTCGTGACCTGGCGCTGGTTGTCCGGGTCGTCGGCGAGGGCGACCGGGACCGTGCTCGGTCCGCGTGTCTGGCCGTCGGCGGGGACCAGGGTGTCGAGCGGGACGGAGGTGCCCAGGGCCTCCGGCCAGATCGGGCGGGGCGGGGCGTACCCGGCCTCGTCGTTGGCGGCCGAGATGGCGTCGATGAGCACGTCGAGGTCGGTGAGGTCCGAAGCGGCCGGAGCGCTGAAGGCGATCGGCGCCGGCACACCGAAGACGTCGGTCGGGCGGACGGTGACCGGCTGCTCGGCGCGGAGGTCGCGGGCACGGCCGGTGACCAGCGCGGTCTGGACGGGCGTGATGTCGTCCTGCCCGAGCTTCACGTAGGCGCGACCGGTCTGCTGGCGGCCGATGCCCGCGGCGGAGGGGACGCCGATGACGTTCGTGGAGTCCTCACGGCTCTGCACCCGAAGGGCGACGCGCATGTTCGTGTTGGCGAGGATGTCCTCGCTCACCACACCGGCCGGCCGCTGGGTCGCGAGGAGCATGTGGACGCCGAGGGTACGACCGACGGCAGCGATCGCCACGAGCGAGGTGAGGACGTCCGGGAAGTCCTTCGCCAGCATCGCGAACTCGTCCACGACGAACAGCAGACGCGGCATCGGCTCCGCTGGCTTCGTCGCCAGGTACGCGTCGAGGTTGTCGATGTCCGCACCCGCGGCGGCGAAGACGCGTTGCCGACGACCGAGCTCGGCCTCGAGGGCACGGATCGCGCGGTCGGCGAGCTGCTCGTCGAGGTTGCTGATCGTGCCGATCGTGTGCGGCAGACGCTCACAGGCGGCGAACGCGGCGCCGCCCTTGAAGTCCACGAGCAGGAAGTTGAGGCGCGTCGGGTCGTTGCGGGCGGCGAGCCCGGCGACGAAGGACCGCAGGAACTCGCTCTTGCCGGAGCCCGTCGTGCCACCGACCAGGCCGTGCGGGCCGTCACGGACCAGGTCGATCTCGAGGACGCCGCTCTCCGACGAGCCGATCGGCGTCGAGAAGCCGGTGCGGGCCTCCCAGGCGGCTCGGATGGCGGCGGCACCGGACGGTTCGCTCGCACTGGCCGCGTTCGCCAGCAGGTCGGGCAGGCGGACGAGGGCCGGCAGCGACGCCCCGGGCACCAGGAGTTCCGGGTCGTCGAAGTGGGCGACGTGGCGAGCGCAGAGCTCGGCGGCCTCGGGCGACAGCCCGGCGAGCACGACGTCCTCGACGCGGGTCCGGTCCTCCGGACGGTAGACGGTGGCCGCGGCGTCCGCGCCGACCGTGATGATCGTGGTGCAGGCCGCGGGGAGCTGCTGCTCGTTCGTCGCGATGACGATGCCGCTCACCCGGCGCGGACGTTCGCCCGGACGGCGCACCTGGCCGAGCGCGCTGCGACCGTGACCGAGCAGGCTGCGGGCCGGGGCGTCACGGCCCTCGGTGAGGACCTCGGAGTCGATGAGGACGAGCAGCTCCGGCGTCGGCAGTTCGTCGATCGACTCGCGGAGACCCCGGAGGACCGCGGCGCCCTGGTCACGCTGCGCCGACATCCACCGCTGGCCGGTGCTGCTGCCCGCCACGCGGGCGTGCGGCAGCCAGGAGGCCCAGGACCAGTCGTCCTCGCGGCCCCGGTCACAGAACACACCGACGGTCAGGTCGGCGGGTCCGCAGTGCACGGTCGCCTGGACCAGGAGGCTGCGGGCCAGTGCGAGCGCACCCTCGCGGTCGCCGACGATGCCGACCACACCGGCGTCGCTCAGGTCGGCGACGACGGGCGCGGCGGTGAGCTTGCTCGACTCGATCGCGGCCTTCGCATCGTCCTCGAGCTTCGTCTGCGTCGCTCGCGAGTCCAGTTCCGGCCGCCACGGTGCGTCGCCGGTGCCGGCGTGCAGGCTGAGGAAGTCGACGTCGTCGGCACGACGCTGCCACAGCGTCGTGGACGGCAGGAGCGCGCGACGGACGACACTCGCCGGATCGGGCACGAGTTCCTGCCGTCGAGCGGCCTCGATGGCGGCGGCCGCGGTGATCTCGCCGCTGAACTCCTCGACCGCCCCGGCGAAGCGGTCGTCCTCTTCCTTGAGGTTCTTGGCCCGGCGGTGCTTCTGCTCGAACCACATGCCGATCGCCGTGACCGGGCTGAGGAGGGCGAAGAGCGCGAACCGGGCGTCGCCGAGCAGGAGCACCATCGCGCCGGCGAGGACCAGCGGAGCGGCGACGGTGATCCAGCTGAACTTCGACGCCGGCGGCACGTCGCGCTTCGTCGGCGGGGACACCGGCTCGACCGCCGTGTTGCGGCCGGGACGGGGCGGACGGTTGAAGGGAGCCGTCGCCGCCGGGGTCAGGTTCGGCAGGGAGCCCGGCGCGGGCACCGGTGTCTCGTGCAGGTCCGGGCGGACGAGCAGGACCGCCCCGCCCACGATGACGCTCGTGCCGACGGTGACGAGCACGCCGTCCTCGTCGAGCCGCTCCCCCGCCACCACCGTGCCGTTCGTGGAACCGGCGTCGCGGATCCGGACACCGTCGTCCTCCCGCTCGATCGTGCAGTGCTCCCACGAGGCGCTCTCGGTGGGCAGGACCAGGTCCGCCTGCGGGGCGCGGCCGACCACGAGCCTCCGGGACCGTGGCACGGACACCACCGCACCGGTGACGAGCCCACCCGCCAGGGTGACCGTCCAGCCGTCCACGAGCTGCGGGCGTTCCTCGGGCGTGCGGGCGATGCGTGAGCCCTCGAGCAGGACCAGGTCACGGAGGGGCGTGTCGACGCTCGTCCGGTGCCCGTCGACCGCGAGGGTCGTGCCGGGCTCCAGCGCGAGGCCGATCGCCGACTCGATCAGTTCGCCGAGGCAGCTGGCGTTCGCCCAGCCGTCGACCTCCACCGCTTCACGTCGGTCGTCGAGCTCGATCAGCAGACGCATGCGCGCTCCTCCTCGTCCGTGGGGTGGTGGGTACTGGTCTGCCGGAGGTCAGCGAGCCGTCGAGTCCTGGAACCAGACGAGCGACGCGGTCTGCTCGGTCGTCGCCGGGCGCAGCCCGAGCGTCTGCGAGGAGGCCGCGAGCACGGTCGCATCGGTGCGGAGGGCCTGCTGCTGCCGGAAGTCCAGCGCCGGACCGGCGATGCCGTCGGACGAGCCGAGACGCAACGTCGACAGCGAGTCCGCCACCTTCGACGGCTCGACACTGCGGGCAGCACCGACGGCGCGGACGAGCGCGACGACCGCGTCGTGACTGCGCGAGTCAGCGGCCCACGCGACCGCGCTGAACGGCTGGTCGGCGGTGAGGTTCTGCGCGTCCGCGTCGTCGGCCAAGACCCGGACCCCGCCGAGGAACGCGGACATCGAGCGGCCCTGCGCATCCGACGTCAGGGCGCGTGCGTCGTCCGTCGCGACCCCGGTCGAGACGAAGGTGCCCGACAGACTGCCGTTCGCACCGGCGAGGGCGGTGCCGAACGCCGGGCTCGTCGCGTCCGGGGTGAGCACGACCGGGACGGTGACGTCGGCGGACTGGAGGGCAGCGACGAACGCCCCCTGCCGTGCGGCGGGACCGCTCACCACGACCGCGTCGGAGTCGGGCTTCGTGGTCTCGGAGTCCGTCGGTGCGGCGGTGGCGTTCGACGTCGCGGTCGTCGGGGTGGCACCGGTCCGCTCGGCCACGGTCGTCGCGAGCGCAGCGTCGTCGGCCGAGTCGGCGGCGTCCATCACGTGGGCGAACCGGATGCCGGACGGTGCGCCGCCACCCAGGTCCACGAGGAGCGGGGAGTCGGCGCCGCGGATCGCGCGCTGCATCGCTGCGCTCACCGAGCTCCGGGACGGCGCGGTCGACCAGGACCCGTCACCGCCCTCCGCGTACGGGAGCACCACGGGGACGCCGGCATCGGACGCCGCGTCGAGCGCGCCCGAGACGTGCGCGCCGGACGAGGCGACGACGATCCCGGCCACGCCGCTGTCGACGAGCTGCTGGACGGCACGCTTCGCCCCGCTCGCACTGCCACCGTCGTTGCGGGTGACGAGTTCGACGTCGGTCCCACCGAGGGTCAGGCGCTTCGCCGCCACCAGGGCGCCCTGCGCGGCTTCGTCCCACTCGGACCCCTCGCCGTCGCCGAGCGTCACGACGACGCCGATCTTCGTGCCGTCGGGCACGTGGGCGACCCGGATCGGCACCGGGATCGTCGCCGGCACGGCTTCGGCCGCCGGGGTGTTCCGGTCGATCACGAAGACCACGACGGCCAGGACCACCGCGATGACGAGCACCGCCAGGGCCACGATGACGAGGGGCTGCCGCGGGCCGCGGGCGTCCTGCGTGTCCTCGGCGGCCTGGTGCGTCATCGTGCGGCTCCGATGCTGAAGGCGTACAGCGTGGTGGAGGTCGCGCCCTTCGGCACGTCCATCCGGAACGCGGGCAGGGCGGTTGCGGCGTCGAGCGAGGCGCGGAACTGCTCCTGCTGCAGCAGGATGCCGGCCACGTCCTCGGCTCGGACGTTGGCGTACCCGGCAGCGTTCTGCGAGGCCAGGGCCAGCTGGTAGTCGGCGGAGTCGGACTTCGCCGCGCTCGTCGCCATCGCGCCGAGGATGCCGGACCCGTTGACCTTCCGGTCGCCGAGGTCGAGCATCACGCGGTTGAGGTCGCCGGTGAGGAGCGTGCTCGCGCCCTCGACGTCACGGGTGGAGGCCGTGGTGCTCGCGTCGATCTGGGCGAGGCTCTGCTTCGTCTGGGCGTCGAGCGCACTCGCCAGGGCGGTGTTCTCGCGCTCGAGCTTGCCCTTCTGGCCGTCGATCGTGCCCTTCGCGCCGGCCGTCACGTCCTTCGAGGTGGAGCGGAGGCCGGCGACGGACTGGTCGAACGCCTTGATGACGGCCGCGTTGCTCGTGGTGGCCTGCGCTGAGACGTCGCGGACCTGCTGGTCGATGAGGGCGTCGATCTTCTTCGAGGTCTCGGCGTCTGCGTCAGCGAAGGCGTCCTTGACCTTCTGTGCGAGCGCGTCCTGGTCGGCCTTCAGGTTGTCCAGCTTGAGCTTGACGTCGTCGCCCGCGGTGTTGGCCGCTGCAGACGCGTCCTTGAGGCGCTGCAGGGCTCCGGTGACGGTCCCCTGTCCGGAGTTGAAACTGTTCTGGACCGCGACGCGGGCGTCGTCGACCTGCTCGAGCGTCTCGTTGAGGGAGTTCACTGCGCGGCCGATCGGCGTCGTCTGGTCGTCGACGTCGGTCAGGAGGAGCACGTTGTCCCAGCGGGTCGTCTGGTCGGCGAGTCGCTGCTCCATCGTCTGGCCGTAGAGCGCCGGCGGCGTGAGCTTTCGTCCGTCGCCCTCGTCGACACACGGCGTCGTGGTCAGGTACGAGCGGAGTTCGTCCGCCTGCTGCTCCGTCAGGCCCGGGAGCGTCGGCAACGTCGGCAGGACGCCGCCGTCGTCGGACTCGGAGGGAGCGATCATCTGGCAGATCCGCTGCGCGAGTGCGGCGTTCTGCGCCTGCATCGAACGGGAGAGCCCGGAGTCACCGACGCTCCCGATGACGTCACGAGCACCGTCTGCCTGACTGTGGACCGCTCGGAGGCGATCGGTGATCGGCTGGACACCACTCCGTGCCGCCGCGATCCGGTCCTGGAGGGTCTGCAGCGCGACACGGGTGCCGTCGGCCCCTTCACCCGAGTTCTGCGAGAGCTCTGCGAGGATCTGGTCGATCCCCGCCAGCTGCCCGTCGAGCTTGCCGTAGCTGGCGATCGCGTCGTCTGCGAGCTGCGGGCGGAGGCTCTCGGCCAGGGAGTCACCCGTGGCGACGAGACCGGTGAGCGCCTGCGTGATCGTCGTCGAGGATGCGAAGAGCGCACACGTCAGCGACGACTTGTTCGCCGGCACCGCACAGTTCGTCGCGTCCGGCTTCTCCGGCCCGACCGACGACGCCAGCTGCGCGCTGACCTGCTGCTTGCAGGCCTCGCTCGCATCCGCGTACCCGGCGAGCTGAGCGGACACGCGCAGCAGGTTGCCGTAGACGCTGGCGCCACCGGTCGCCTGCCGCGGTTCCGCCGCGCAGCCGTTGCCGTCGATCGCCGGGGTCGGCGCGGTCGCAGATGTGTCACCGAGGAGCGCGTCGAGGCTGCCGGTGGTCTCCTGCAGCTGCTGCAGGACCGTGGACTGGGTGCCGCTCACCGTGGACCCGAGGTCGCCCTTGAGCGAGCCGAGCTGCCCCGACAGCGACTTCATCGTGCTGGCCAACGACGAGCTGCTCTCCTTGAGCCGCTCGGCCGTCCGGACACCGAGGGTCGCGGAGGTCGTCTCGAGGTTCGATCGGACCTCGGTGATCGTGCTGCCGGCGCGCGCCAGGACCTCGTTGACCTGGGAGATGAGGTCGATCGTCCGCCGCTGCAGTGCCAGCTCGGAGTCGGTGTCGGACCCGAAGGCCGCGTTCACCACGCCGGTCGAGGAGAGGTCCGTCGAGATGCCCGGCTGCGCGGCCATGTCGAACGACGGTGCTGCGAAGTCGTCGACGTTCGCGACGAGGTGCAGGGTCGTGCTGGCGCCCGACGTCGGCGGAGCGAGCAGCCGTCCCCACTGCACGACCGCGTCGCCGTCGCCGTTGGCGCTCACGACACCGTCCGTCGCGGTGGCGTCGTCGGACGTGTCGGTGACGATCTTGCTCGGCTTCGTGCCGGGCAGGACGGTCGACGCCGCGATGCTGAAGGGAGCGCCGACGAGAGCCGGCGTCGTCCGGGAGGCGCCCGCCACGTCGTACGTGAGGTTGCGGGACCGCACGGTCAGGTTCTCGACGGTCAGGTCGATCTCGACCCGTCCGGAGTAGCCCGCCAGGTCCGCGAGGTCGGTACCGCTCTTCTTGGCGGTCGTGTACTGGGTCGTCACGCGGAGCGGCAGGTCGGTGGCGGCCTTCGCGGTGTCGTGCTCGGTGACCGACGACGACGAGCCGTCCTTGCCGACCGAGATCGCGGTGTCGGAGATCGCGGTGATCGACCCGTCCGCCCCGAGCTTCGTGTCGACCGTCTGCAGCACGCGCGACGGCTTCTCGACCGTCTGGTCCGACGAGGTGCACCCCGAGAGCACCAGCGCAGCAGCACCCGCCACCGCGACCACGGCGAGCGCGCGGCCGTTCCTCGTTCGTACCCCTGGATGCAGCATGCGCAACGACATTGACGACCGTCCCCCTCAAGAACCGACAAGCGTCTCGATCTTAGCCGGGCAACGTACCGCCCGGGTTCCGTTCTCCACAGGCTCGGGACTCCCCCGTTCGGGCCACGTCGGGTAACCGACGACGCTCCCGGGTCCCTCACCGTTGCCAACGCGTCCCGGATGGGAGGCACCCTGGATCAGGGTTGCTCGCGGAACCCGAAGACGACCACTCGCTCACGCACACCGACGAGGACTTCGCGGAAACGGATCGAAGCTGCGCCGATCTCGAAACGGGTCCGTCCTCCTGCTTCGAGCCGAGCAGCGATTGCGTCCTTGTTCTCAGCCGTGACCCCTCGCCGGAGCACGAGCGGTCCGCACTCCTTGGTCGAGATCTCGACCTGGTCGAACGACGATCCGATCCCCTTGCCCGAGGAGCTCGATCCGACGTCTCCCTCGGCGGCTGTGACGGTGCACGCGACGGAGATCACGTGGGACCGGTCGTAGGCATGCAACGCGTACGATCCGCCGAGGACCAGCACCGTGACCAGAGCCATCGCGACCAGGATCACGACGACGAGGACTCCGCCTCGTCGTCGTTCGGGCTCCGCGTCAGATCCGGCTGCGGTACTCACGACGCGCTCAGTCATGCCGCACCTTCCATGATGACCTTCGACAGATCATGCGGGTCGGTACCCGAGCAGTTCCGGAGATGCGCCGAACACTCGCAGCAGACTCCGCAGCGTCAAGGATCCGTCGCCGACCTCGAGGTCGTACCTGGTTCCGCTCTTGAAGCTCGATGCGACGTCACGGCTGTTGTCCTTCGTGACTCCCTCACGCAGGACGAACTTGCCACACTCGCGTGACTCGATGACGACCTGCGGTGTCGATGCGCCGACGCCCTTCGCCGAGCGCGAAGATCCGGTGCTCGCTTTCGCGGAAGAGACCACGCATACCAACTGCAGGCGGTGTGCGTCGTCGTAGGACCGGAGCACCGTGGGCCCGGCGAGGAAGAACGAACTCACGAAGACGATGACGAAGGCCCACAGCACGAACAACACCCATGCCGTGGACTTCGACATCTTGCGCTTCACGCCAGGCATCATGATCGCCGATCTCGCGCAGCTCGCAAGCGGAGGAACCGCAAGTGACCGCCGAGCACCGCGCTTCCGAAGGCGCTCGCGATGAAACTCGGGAAGAGGGTCAGCCATGTCCCACCGATCTGACGACTGGTGAAGATCACGGCGAGCATCAGTATCACGAGCACCGGCGACCCGACGCTCGCCGGGCAGAGACAGAAGACTCCGCCGATGATCAACAGCCCAGCAGCGGTGCCGATGAGAGCGATGGGCAGAACCCCCGCAACTCGGTCTCCGACAGAGACGACGGGGAAGAGGACTCCCATGATCACCCCTGCGACGGAGACCACCAGGGCGATCGGTTGCTGAGCCGTACCTCGATCAGTTGTCGACTTCATCGAGCACCTCCTGTTTTGGACTGGCATCGGACTTCGATGGCCCCACGGTCCTCACCATCGCCCTCAGGCGGAAGAACTCGAGCAGACCACGAATCGCGATGGAACCCTTGCCCACTGAAAAGGTCTGAACAGACCCACTCCGGAAGCGATCCGCGACCTGGTCACCATTCGTGAGAGTGACCCCGTCAACGTAGACGAACCTTCCACAGCTGGTGTCAAGCAGCACTTCGGCGCCGGATGTGCCGATCCCACCCGTGGAACGGGACGATGTCTTGTTCATCTCCGATGACCGAATGGTGCATCGCAACTTGATCAAGTGCGCAGCATCGTAGGACTTCAGCAGAGCGGGTCCACCCACGAAGAAGCTGACCGGGAGCACAATGAGGGCGAACAGCATGATCACGGCCACGAAGCGATCGAAAAGGATTCGACGGCGCCCGCGCGGATGACCACCGAGCGTTTTTGCAACTGTCTCGTTCATGTCTCTCCCCTCGCGATCGTCTGACGTGCCTGTGGCGTTCGTGCGGGTATCAGATCGGTTCAGTTCCCGCCGTCGGCACGCACGGCGGTGACGTCGGGAGCCACGCCAACAGCTTGGAACAACCCGCGGAGGCGTGCGGAACCTTCACCGATCTGAAAGTCATAACGCTCACCTCGGACGACCTCAGCAGCTCTTTTCTCCGCTACCTCAGCAGTGAGCCCTCGGCTCAACACGAGGTTGCCGCAATCCGGCGACCGGTACTCCACCTGGGGCAACGATGTACCTCGCCCCTTCAGCGACCGAGTTGAAGCCGAGCCAGCGTAGGCGGCCGTCACCTTGCAACTGATCGTCGTTATGTGCGCCTTGTCGTACCTGGTGAGAATCTCGGGCCCGATCAGAAACAAGAACAGCACGATCGCGAAGAGCGCCAATACGAGCAGCGACGCCACCCACTGCACCGACCTCGAATACTTTCGTTCGCTGCCACCGATCACACGGTCACCCTGCAATTCGGTAACTCACGACCTCTGGTCGCACCCGAAGAAACCCGAGCATCCCACGCAGATCAAAAGACCCTGCTCCGACGACGAATTCCCAGTCGCCTGGCTTCAGCGAAGCGGCGACACGATCGCGGTTCTCGTCAGTTATTCCACGCTGGATCGTCAGAACGCCGCAGTTCCTGGTCGTGACGTCGACCTGGGGAATGGTCGTACTCGACAGGTTCGTCGATGAAACTGACACCGACGTCGCTTCAGCCGAAAACACCTCACAAGTGAGCATCTTCGGATGCGAACGGTCATACGCCCTGAGTGTGATCGGACCGAACACGAACATTGAAAGGATGACGGCAACGGAGAGTAGCCAGAGAGAAGTGACGATGGTGGCTTTGCGCTTCGACATCCGGGGCCCATCACCGCGGGCAAGGCTGTGACTCATAACTTCAACTCATCCTCGGGGAATGGCATGCATCGATCCGCGCGGCCCCTTGGTACCCGAGATGAAACCGCCCGCGAAGGTGGTCGCAGCATGGTCAAAGCTCCCTCCATTTTCGTTCGGCTTGAAGCCCTGGTTCACGACTGCCCTAGCACCGCTCAAAACATGGTCGGTCAAAGTTGATGCAACCGTCGGGAGACCAGGCAGCACGTTCACCGCCGGCAGCTGGCGGATCATCGGACTCACGACTGTAGAAGCGGTACTCGCGACTGCTCCAGTGGCAAATCCGACTCCCAAGGCTTGTCCCAGTCCTGCTACGTTCTTGTTGTCATTAGTCGTGTCGAGCAAGTAACCCAAACCATTTGCGGCCGATCCCTGCACTCCTGTCGCAACCGCTGCCCGCCCTGTCCCTCCCATCGCTCGGACCGCTACCTTCCGCAGGACCGGAGACGCCGCCCGAGCCACTTGCGGCCCGATGAACGCCTCGACCTTGGGTGCAAATTGCTTCAGTGCGCCGGCAAGTCCACCTCCCAACGCTCCAGTCACTCCACCGATGAGAGCAGCCACGCCCACCTTCCCCCAGTCGACCTTCCCGTCGTTCCGCTTCTGCTGCCAAGCGGACACCCCTCCACTCAGAAGGGCACCCCCAGCGATGAGGGCGAGCGGCCCAAGCGGTGTGAACATCGTCGCGACGGTCAACCCAACGCCAAATGCGACTGCAACTCCAGCGATGAAATCGGAATGGTCATCTGCGATGGACTTGAGCGTCCCGATCGCCCCCTGGTGCGCATCCCGGTACGCCTGCAGGTCCTTGTCCGTCGCCGGCCGCAGCCCCAGCGGGTCGATCGCGTGCAGCGGGTCGTTCCCCGCGTAGGAGTACGGGTTCCCCGCCCAGCCCGCGCCGACGATCGGCGCCAGCGGGTCCGTCGACAGGAACCCCTTGGCCACCGGGTCGTACACCCGGGCCCCGAGCCACTCCATGCCGCCGATGCTCAGGCTCCCACCCGGGGTCAGCCCGATGCCCGCCGGCAGCTCCGGTCGGCCGGCAGCCCCGACCGTCGACGCCAGGAGCGCCCACGGATCGGCCGCGTCGGTGGCCCGTTCTCCGCGCCACCCCGATGCCGTCCAGTCGCCGTCGAGGGCGACGATGCCGCCTGGCAGCTCCAGGACAGGCGTCGCCCCGACGGAGGTCAGGGACGGCACACCCGCGGCGGTGTCCCACCAGACCTCGGCCCCGCCCGCCTCGGCGACCTCGCCCAGGGCGTCGGTCCAGACCTCGATCCGGCCGGTCTCACCGTAGGACGCGTCTCGCTCGACGACGCCGGCCAGGAAGCCGAGGTCCGACCACGCGTACTCGGTGGTGGACCCGTCGGGAGCAGTCCGTCGGACGCGCCGCCCCAGCCCGTCGTGGACGTACTCGGTCCGGGAACCGTCTGCCGTGGTGGTGACGAGCAGCTGCCCGGCAGCGTCGTACTCGTGCCGTTGTCCGGCGCCGTCGACGGTCTCGGCGACGAGACGCCCGCCCGCGTCGTACTGCCAGGTGCGTCCAGAGCTGCTGTCGTCGAGGGCGCTGTCGTCGAGGGCACTGACGAGTTGCGCCGCGGCGTCGTGACCGTAGACGACGCGGCCGTCGGATCCGGCGATCGCGCTGATGCGGTCGTCCTCGTCGCGTTCGATCCGGGTCGTCGTGCTGCCGTTCGGCGTGGTCACGGTGTGCTCCACGAGCGACCCGCGCTCGTACGACCATGACTGGATGACGTCACCGGTCGACGCCTGGACGATGCGGCCCAGCGCGTCCGGGGTGAAGACGGCGGGGGTGAGGCCGTCGCGCTCCACGGCGACGATCCGACCCAGGACATCCCGGCGCCACCTCGTGCGTCGCCCGTCGGGGTCCGTGCGCGCCGTGCGGCGTCCGTCGGCGTCGTACTGCCACGACGTCGCCCGGCCACCGCGGCTGCGCCGGACGAGCAGACCGCGTCGGTCGAAGCAGAGTTCGTGCTCGGTGTCGAGCCCGGGGCCGCGGGTGTGGTCAGTGACGACGACCGCTCGGCGAGCGGTGTCGTACGCCGTGTCCGCGACGACCGTTCCGTCGACCGAGAGCTGCTCCTCACGCCCCGCCGCGTCGTACGTCCACCGGAGCACGTGGCCGTCCGGGTCGGTCTGCTCGGTCCGGCGGCCGGCGGCGTCGTACCGCGCGGTCGTGCTCCGGCCGAGCGGGTCGGTGATCCCGGTCAACCGGCCGGACCGGTCGTACGCGTACCGGGTGACCCCGCCGAGCGGGTCGGTCGAGCCGACCAGGTGCCCGTCGGCGTCGTACGTGTAGGTCGTGACCCCGCCCAGGCCGTTCTCGGCCTCGACGAGCTGACCGGCGGCGTCGTAGCGGAACCGACGTCGGCCGTGACGGGTGTCGTGGACGGAGACGAGCCTCCCGGCCGTGTCCCAGCGCCAGCGGGAGGTGCCCTCGCCCGGCGTGGTGCGCGCGACCACGCGCCCGACGACGTCGTACTCGGTGCGCTCGACGTCGCCCGTGGGCAGGGTCCGCGCGATGACGCGCGACTCGGCGTCGTAGGTGACCGTCGTGCGGTTCCCGAGAGCGTCGACGGCAGCCGCCGGACGACCGCAGGCGTCGTACTCGTAGGTGGTCCGCTGACCGCTCGGTGTGACGATCGCGATGATCCGACCAGCCAGGTCCCGCTCGAGGCGGGTGAGCCCGCCCTCGCCGTCGACCAGCTCGACCGGCCGACCACAGGCGTCGTACGTGACGAGCTCGGATCCGGTCTCGTCGGAGGTGACCTCGACGGGGCGCCCGAACTCGTCCGAACGGACGGTCGTCGTCGCGAACGCATCCGCGAGGGTGGCGATGCCGGTCGCCGGGTCGTCGGAGAACTCACGCCGGACGCCGGTGGGATCGGTCACCGCGCGCAGGTCGCCGTTGACCCCGTACTCCCGCCGCCAGACGGCGCCGGTCGGGTCGACGACGGACTGGAGGCGCGACAAGGCGTCGTGCGCGAAGGTCCAGGACGCGCCGCTCGGCAGGGTGACCTGCAGCGGGTTGCCCTGGTCGTCGTACGTCCGGCGCGTCGTCCGACCGAGTGCATCGGTCGTGGCGGCGAGTTCGCCGTCGGCGCCCCAGGCGAGGGCGGTCCGCGCTCCGGTCGGGTCGGTGACGGCGCTGACGCGCCCGCCGACGGTGTACTCAGCCGTCCAGGTCGCACCGTCGGGGTCCCGGCGGGCGATGACCTGCCCTGCCGCGTCGTGGCGGTACTCGGTGCGGGCACCGGTCGGGCTGACCGAGGCGACGGCGCGGCCGGCGTCGTCCCGCTCGATCCGTGCGGTGTCACCGACCGCGTTGGTGACCGCGACGAGCTCACCGGCTGCGTCGTGGCCGAGGTCGAGGGTGACGCCCGTGGGGTCGACGACGCGGACGAGCAGGCCGTGCTGCCAGCGCAGTTCGGTGCGGCCACCCATCGGGTCGGTGACGACGGCCGGGTCGCGCTCGTCGCCGTCGTACTCGTACGTGACGACGCTGCCGCTCTCGGTGACGACCGTGGTGACCCGGTCGGCGTCGTCGTACCCGTAGGTCAGGTCGCCGCCGGTCGGCGTCACCGTCCGGATGCGTCGACCCCGCCCGTCGTAGGCGTGCACGGTGACCGAACCGTCGCGTTCCGTCGCGGACACGAGGTTGCCGTGCGGGTCGTAGCTCATCGACTGCCGACGGTCGTCGGAGTCGATGACCCCGACCAGGCGTCCCTTCGGGTCGGCGATCCAGCTGTTCGACCGCGTGCCGTCGTGGTCGGACACCACCGTGACCCGACCGGGCAGGTAGGCGAAGCGGACCCGTCGACCGTGGGGGCTGATCTGCTGGACGACGCGACGGTGCGCGTCGTAGGTGTTGTCGACCTCGAGCACGCCGTCCGCACTCGTGACCGTCACGACGAGGTCGTCGTCGTCCCAGCCGTACGTCCTCGTCCCGAGCACCGTGGTCGCCGACAGCAGTCGTCCCCGGGCGTCGTACCCGTACTCGACCCGGCGTCCGTCGGAGGCACGCAGCAGGGCCACACGGCCGTCGACGTACTCGACGTCCATGGAGCGTCCGCGTTCGTGTCGCAGCCGCAGGACGGCATCGTCGGCGTCCCGTTCCACATGGACGGCGGTGCCCGGTCCGGCGCTCTCACCGAGCCAGAGTCCGGCCGGCGTGAAGTCGATGCGGCCGCCCTCGTTGTCCCGCACGACCAGCAGATCGTCCTCTGCGGCGAGCCACCGGTCCTCGCCGACGCCACGTGCCCATCCGCTGCCAGCGCGGGGGAAGCGGATGAGCCGGCCGTCGGCGCCGACGAAGGACGCCCCCTCGTCGTCGAGGAGCAGCCGGGTGTCGAGGACGGACGCCCAACCGGGCCCGAAGAGCCCGGCCCGCCGGTCGAGGGAGTTGTACATGCGCGTGAACCGGAGCGATGCGGACGCACCGTCGTGTGCGAGGTCGAGCTCCGGCTCGAGGAAGTTGCCGGTCGTCGTGTTCACCGGGTCCATCGAGTACCCCGTCGTCGGCTGTGCGCCGTACGCCGTGGGCGGATCGATCTGCAGGTCGGTCCGCTTGGCGGACACTCCCGCTGCCTGGAGCGCTGCCCCGAGCGCGGCGTCCGAGACCGTGGAGACCGAGCCCTCGCCCCCGGCGGCGGCGAAGGCATCGGCGATGGTCGTCGCCCACGCGACGTCCTGGTCGTTGGCGGCGAGCCACCGTTCGAACCCGGCGACCAGCCCGTCAGCGTTGATCGTGCCCCACGAGCACTGGGATGCGAAGTCAGCCAGCTTGCCGCGGAGCAGCGCGGGCCTGCCCGACAACTCGGTGTTCAGTGTCGTCGAACCGGTGGCGAACGACCGGAGGTCCTCGGGCTTGGCCGACGACGTGCCGGCTCCCCCGCCTCCGGCGCCCGGCGACGGCGTCTGCCGTGGCTTCGGTTGGACGTCGGCCGGACCGAAGGGAGGCGCGGGCTTGTTCTCGATGTCGGGCGGGTTCCCGGTGCCGAAGGTGTCGTCCCACCACTTCTCGAAGCCGTTGCGGTCGGCCTGCTGTTCCTGCCACTCGCGCGCCTTGCGGCGGCGTTCGCGCTCTTCCGCGGCGGCCGCTTTCATCTTGTCGACCCAGCCCGCCACGGTGCGCATCATGTCCGAGATGGTGGAGCCGTCGCTCTTCGCGATGCTCGCGTCCTCGGTGAACAGGTCCGAGAAGTGGCCGCGGAACTCCTGCGATGCCGTCGACACGTACGACTGACGGCTGCCGACCTGCCCGTTGATCGCACTGGCTGCGTCGCGCATTGCACTGCCGAGCGCATCAGCGGTGGCGTCGTCGAACTCGATCGGATCGGTGTTGGCGTGCAGCTGGTCAGCCATGCTGGTTCGTCCCCCCGGAGAGATGGTGCTGGTCGTGATGGTCGACGAGCCCCCGCAGCGGATCCCCCTGGAGGCCGTGACCTCGACCAAGATACCGATTCGTCCACCCGCTCGGCGCTGCCTGTGGACACCCGCACCGTCCTCCACAGCACCGCCCGTTCACCCGCTGTCTCCACAGGCGCTACCCGGGCAGCCCCCGGTGCAGGGCGCTGGTGGCAGGATGTCGCCATGGACACCGAACCGCAGCTCGACGGCGACTCCGTCGCGAACGACCTCGACGACTTCGACGAGGTCGTGGAGATCGAGCACGAGTCGCTGCCCTCCGACCGCTACTTCGACCGCGAACTGAGCTGGCTCCGTTTCAACCAGCGCGTGCTCGAGCTCGGAGAGGACCGGACGCAGCCGCTGCTCGAGCGCGCGAACTTCCTGGCGATCTTCGCCTCGAACCTCGACGAGTTCTTCATGGTCCGCGTCGCCGGCCTGAAGCGCCGCATCGACACCGGCATCGCCGTCCCGACCAACGTCGGCCGTGCGCCCAGCGACGTCCTGCGCGACATCGCGATGAAGGCGCACGAGCTGCAGGAACGCCACGCCAAGGCGTTCATCGGGTCGCTGAAGCCCGACCTCGACGCCGCCGGCATCCACGTCGAGCACTGGTCCGACCTCGGTGAAGACGACCGTCTGCGGATGCGCGAGTACTTCTCGGAGCAGATCTTCCCGGTGCTCATGCCCCTGGCGGTCGACCCGGCGCACCCGTTCCCGTACATCTCCGGTCTGTCGCTGAACCTGGCTGTCCGGGTGCGGAACCCGAAGTCCCAGCGCCAAGAGTTCGCGCGCCTCAAGGTGCCGCAGAACTACCCGCGCTTCATCAAGCTGCCGGACGACAACTCCGGCCGCCTGCGCTTCATCCCGCTCGAGGACCTGATCGCGAACCACCTCCCCGACCTGTTCCCGGGGATGGAGGTGCTGGAGCACCACGTGTTCCGCATCACCCGCAACGAAGACGTCGAGATCGAAGAGGACGAGGCCGAGAACCTCATCCAGGCGCTGGAGCGCGAACTGCTCCGCCGCCGGTTCGGACCGCCGATCCGGCTCGAGATCACGGAGGACATGGACCCGGTGACCCTCGACCTGCTGGTCCGCGAACTCGACATCACCGAGCAGGAGGTCTACCGCCTGCCGTCGCCGCTCGACCTCGGCGGACTGTTCGAACTGGCGAAGCTGCCCCGCCCGGACCTGCACTACCCGCGTCACGTACCGACGACCCCGGTGCAGTTCCAGCCGGGCGAGCCGAACACGAAGCCCGACCTGTTCCGCGCGATCGCCGCTCGTGACGTCCTGGTCCACCACCCGTACGAGTCCTTCGCGACGAGTGTGCAGGCGTTCCTCGAGCAGGCCGCCGCCGACCCGAACGTGCTGGCGATCAAGCAGACGCTGTACCGCACCTCCGGCGACTCCCCCATCGTGGAAGCGCTGATCGACGCGGCCGCGGCGGGCAAGCAGGTCCTGGCCCTCGTCGAGATCAAGGCGCGCTTCGACGAGCAGAACAACATCACGTGGGCGCGCAAGCTCGAGAAGGCCGGCGTGCACGTCGTCTACGGCCTGGTCGGGCTGAAGACGCACTCGAAGCTGGTGCTCGTCATCCGGCAAGAGGGTGGCACGCTCAAGCACTACAGCCACATCGGTACGGGCAACTACAACCCGAAGACCTCGCGCATCTACGAGGACATGGGGCTGTTCACCTCGGACGACACGGTCGGCAAGGACCTGACCCGTCTGTTCAACGAGCTGTCCGGGTACGCGATCGAGAAGAAGTTCAAGCGCCTCCTGGTCGCGCCGCTGCACCTCCGCAAGGGCCTGGTGAAGCGCATCCAGACGGAAGCGGAGAACGCCCGCGCCGGCAAGCCCTCGGGCATCCGCATCAAGGTCAACTCGATGGTCGACGAACAGATCATCGACGCCCTGTACCTGGCGAGCCAGGCCGGGGTGCCGGTCGACATCTGGGTCCGCGGCATCTGCTCGCTGAAGCCGGGGCTCGAAGGCGTGAGCGAGACGATCCGGGTCCGCAGTGTGGTCGGGCGGTACCTCGAGCACTCCCGGACGTTCGCGTTCCACAACGACGGCGACCCCGCGGTCTTCATCGGCAGCGCCGACATGATGCACCGCAACCTCGACCGCCGCGTCGAGGCCCTCGTCCGCCTCACCACTCCGGCGCACATCACCGAGGTGCAGGAGATGTTCGACCTGGCGATGGCCGAGACGACCAGCTCGTGGCACCTCGAGTCCGACGGCGAGTGGAGCCGCCACTCGACCGACGACGACGGACGCCCGCTCGCTGACGTGCAGAATGTCCTCATGCGGACCATCTCGGCACGGAAGCGTTCCACTCGGTGAGCGGTGGGCAGTCGGGCCCGGTCCTCGCGGCCGGCGCCGTGGTGTGGCGTGACCAGGACGGCGAACCGCTCGTCCTCCTGATCCACCGCGAGCACCACAAGGACGTCTCGTTCCCCAAGGGCAAGGTGGACCCTGGCGAGAGCATCCCCGAGGCCGCCGTCCGTGAGATCGACGAGGAGACCGGGTACCGCGTGCACCTCGGCGCCCCCCTCGGTCTGGCCGAGTACGTGCTGCCGAGCGGTCGCGACAAGGTCGTGCACTACTGGTCTGCCCGGGTGTCCCGGAAAGAGGCCGAGCGCGCGGGAGCGTTCCGCCCGAACGACGAGGTCGCCGCCGTCGAGTGGGTGTCGATCGACGACGCCCGAGCACGTCTGACCTACGAACGGGACGTCGCGATCCTCGACCGGTTCGCCGAACGTGCCGCCGCGAACGAACACGACACGTTCGCCCTGATCGCCCTCCGGCACGCGAAGACCGTCCCCGGCTCGGACTGGGACGGTCCCGACGCCACCCGGCCCCTCCTGCCCCTCGGTCGCGCCCAGGCGAAGGCAGCCGCTGCCCCGGTCGCGGCGTTCGGCCCGAAGAAGATCGTCAGCAGCACCGCGGCCCGGTGCCTGGCGACCGTGGAACCCCTGTCGGCGCGGACGAAGGTCGGGGTGTCAGACACCCCGGACATCTCCCAGGACGCCCACGAGCGGGGGACCGCAGACGTCAAGGGCGTCGTGCGGAAGCGCCTCGACAAGGCGAAGACCGCGGTGCTCTGCTCGCACGGTCCGGTCCTGCCCGACATCGTCGCGCGGATCGCCACCGACACCGCCGACGACACGACGGCGTTCGACCTGCGGCGTGCCGCCATGCTCTCGGTCGGAGAGTTCGCGGTGATGCACATCGCCGGGCGCAAACTCGTGGCCGTCGAGACGCACCGCAACTCCGTCAGCGTCTGACGCCGCGCCACAGCAACACCGGCAGCGCAACAGCGCAGCGCAACAGCGCGGCACAGCAGCGCCGGAGCGACACCACGACGCAACACCGCGGCGCAGCCCCGCCCAGTGGGCAGCGTGCCCCGATCCTGCTCCTGCGCCCTCCCCGGTGTCCGGCGACCCGCACCGAGTGAACGTCGCGTTCACCTCCCGTTCACCGGGGAGCGTCATCCCGGTCACCTCTCGTCCCTACAGTCACTCCCGGGTCAGCACCGGCCCGGGGACCACACAGCGGTCCCACTGCACTTACATTCCCGAAGGGACCCCTGTGAACATCAAGCGAATCGGCTCGATCGCGGCAATCGCGATCGCCGGCGCCGTCGTGCTCTCCTCCTGCGCGGCGAACGAGGATGCTGGCAACGGCGGCAACTCGTCGTCGCCCGCCGCCTCCTCGGGTGTCGACTACTCGAAGCTCTCCGGCACGCTCACCGGCTCCGGCTCCTCCGCACAGCAGACCGCCGAGGCGACCTGGGCCTCCGGCTTCCAGGGTCAGGCCTCCGGCGTCACCGTGAACTACTCGCCCGACGGTTCGGGCGCTGGCCGCAAGAACTTCATCTCGGGTGCCGCGGACTTCGCCGGCTCCGACGCGGCCCTGTCCGAGGACGAGCTCGGCGGCACGTTCGCCGCGTGCGCCGCGGACTCGAAGGCCATCGACATCCCGGTCTACATCTCCCCGATCGCGATCGCCTACAAGGTCGACGGCGTCTCGGACCTCACGCTGGACGCCAAGTCCATCGCGGGCATCTTCTCCGGCAAGATCAAGAAGTGGAACGACTCGGAGATCGCGTCGCTCAACGACGGCGTGAAGCTGCCGGATGCCGACATCACCGTCGTGCACCGTTCCGACGACTCCGGCACGACCGAGAACTTCTCCGAGTACCTGTCGGAGAACGCGGGCGACGCCTGGGGCAAGGAGCCGAGCCAGACCTTCCCGTTCCAGGTCGGTGACGCGGCGGCGAAGACCTCCGGTGTGGCCTCGGCCATGCAGGGCGCCTCGAACGCCATCACCTACATCGACGACTCGGGCGCCGGTGACCTCGACAAGGCCAAGCTCATGGTCGGCGACAAGGCCACCGAGATCTCGGCCGAGGGTGCTGCGAAGGTCGTCGCCGACTCCGACGTCGCGTCCGGTCGCGAGACCAACGACCTCGCCATCCAGATCGACCGTAAGGACACGGCCGAGAATGCCTGGCCGCTGGTGCTCGTCTCCTACGCCATCGCGTGCCAGGAGTACAAGGACAGCGCCAAGGCCGACCTCGTGAAGGCGTACCTCGGGTACGTCGTCTCGGCGGACGCGCAGAAGGCCGCGGCGACGGAGGCCAAGTCGGCCGCCCTGTCGTCCGACCTGGGCGAGAAGGCCGCCGCGGCGGTCAAGTCCATCAAGTAAGTCCGCAAGCGCCCGGACGCCGGTCCCACCCACCTGACCGGCGTCCGGGCTCTCGCCCGTCGTGACGCGAGTCGCCGGAGCGAGCTGCCGGAACCGGCGGCCTCCCGCACCGGTCACGGCCCTGACGCTCCACCTCTCCCCCGAACCCCTCGCGCTCACCCGGCGCGATCCTCCGACAGGAGCCCCATGACGACCGCACCGGTCCGAGACCAGGACATCGCCACCCCGTCCAAGCCGAAGGCCGTCGTCCGCATCGGCGACCGGGTGTTCTCCGCCGCCTCCGTCGCAGCCGGCAGCCTGATCCTCTTCGTCCTCGTCCTCGTCGCGGCGTTCCTCGTCTGGCAGAGCATCCCGGCCTTCAACGCCGAAGCGGGCACCCTGCCGAACAGCGCTGCGAACTTCTGGACGTACGTCGGCCCGCTGGTCTTCGGCACGGTCTGGTCCGCGTTCCTCGCGCTGATCATGGCGGTCCCGCTCGCGATCGGCATCGCGCTCTTCATCTCGCACTACGCACCGCGTCGTCTGGCACCCGTCCTGGGCTACGTCATCGACCTGCTGGCCGCGGTGCCGTCGGTCGTCTACGGCCTCTGGGGCATCGTCGTCCTGGCCCGTTTGGTGAAGCCGCTCTACGCGTTCCTCAACGAGCACTTCGGCTGGATCCCGCTGTTCTCCGGTCCGCTGTCCGGCACGGGTCGCACGATCCTCACCGCGTCCATCGTCCTCGCGGTGATGGCCATCCCGATCATGACCGCGGTCATGCGCGAGATCTTCCTGCAGGCGCCGACCCTCAACGAGGAAGCGGCCCTGGCCCTCGGCGCGACGCGCTGGGAGATGATCCGGATGTCGGTCCTGCCGTTCGCGAAGTCCGGCATCGTGTCGGCGATCATGCTCGGCCTCGGTCGTGCGCTCGGCGAGACGATGGCGATCGCGCTGGTGCTGTCCGTGTCGACGAACATCACCTTCCAGCTCCTCACCCCGCTGAACCCGTCGACCATCGCGGCGAACATCGCCCTGCAGTTCGCCGAGGCCTCCGGGACGGCCCTGAACGCGCTCATCGCGTCCGGCCTGATCCTCTTCGTCATCACCCTGGTCATCAACATGCTCGCGCGGTACATCGTCCGCAAGCGAGTGTCCTGACGGGAAAGGTCGCACCCCGATGTCCCTCGCACTCCGTCAGCCCACCGGCAACGTCTTCGCCAACGGCAAGCTCCACAAGTCCGTCCCGTGGCTGCTGCTCCTCGGCAGCTGGGTCGCCCTCGCCCTGGTCTTCGCCCTGCTCAACGCGGGCGGCGCCACGAAGGACTTCAACGTCGTCGCCGCGGTGTTCCTCGGCACGGTCCTGTTCGACGTCCTCATCGTCGTGGTCTCCCGCATCGTCGAGGGTGGTCGCAAGGCGGTCGACCGGCTGATCACGTCGCTGGTCATCACCGCCTTCGTGATCGCGGTCCTGCCGCTGGTGTCGCTCCTCTGGACGGTCCTGGCCGACGGCCTGGCACGCTTCGACGCGCAGTTCTTCTCGTACTCGATGCGCGGGGTCATCTCCGAGGGCGGCGGCGCGGTGCACGCGCTGATCGGCACGCTCGAGATCACCCTGTTCGCGGCGCTCATCAGCGTCCCGATCGGTCTGCTCACCTCGATCTACCTGGTCGAGTACGGCACCGGCATCCTCGCCCGGGGCATCACCTTCTTCGTGGACGTGATGACCGGCATCCCCTCGATCGTCGCCGGTCTGTTCGCCTACTCGCTGTTCGCGCTGTTCCTCGGCCCGGGTGCCCGCTTCGGTCTGGTCGGTTCGGTCGCCCTCGCGGTGCTGATGATCCCGATCGTCGTGCGCTCCACCGAAGAGGTCCTGAAGATCGTGCCGATGGAGCTCCGCGAGGCCTCGTACGCCCTGGGGGTGCCGAAGTGGCTGACGATCGTCAAGGTCGTCCTGCCCACGAGCCTCGCCGGCATCACGACGGGTGTCATGCTCTCGATCGCCCGTGTCATCGGTGAGACCGCTCCGCTGCTGGTCACCGCCGGGTTCACGTCGAGCATGAACTACGACCTGTTCAAGGACCCGATGATGACGCTGCCGGTGTTCGCGTACACGCAGTACTCGCAGCAGGGCGCCAACCCGGTGCCGTTCGTCGACCGGGCCTGGACCGCGGCGCTGCTCCTCATCCTCATCGTGATGCTGCTCAACCTGCTGGCTCGCTTCATCACCCGTCTCTTCGCGCCCAAGCTCCCCCGCTAGCCTCCCCCGCCAGCGCGACAGCAACCCGACGACCACCCAACCCAGAAGGATCCACGTGTCCAAGCGCATCGAGGTCGACGGCCTCAACGTCTTCTACTCGAAGTTCAAGGCGGTCGAGGGCGTCGACATGACGATCGAGCCCCGCACCGTCACCGCCTTCATCGGTCCGTCCGGCTGCGGCAAGTCGACGTTCCTCCGCACGCTGAACCGCATGCACGAGGTCATCCCCGGCGCCTACGTCGAGGGGTCCGTCAAGATCGACGGCGACGACCTGTACGCCCCGGGCGTCGACCCGGTGATCGTCCGCCGCCAGGTCGGCATGGTCTTCCAGCGTCCGAACCCGTTCCCGACGATGTCCATCAAGGACAACGTGCTGGCCGGTGTGAAGCTCAACAACAAGCGCGTCTCGCGCTCCGAGGCCGACGACATCGTCGAGCGGTCGCTGCAGGGCGCGAACCTGTGGAACGAGGTCAAGGACCGTCTCGAGAAGCCCGGCATGGGCCTCTCCGGTGGTCAGCAGCAGCGTCTCTGCATCGCCCGTGCGATCGCGGTCCAGCCGGACGTGCTGCTCATGGACGAGCCGTGCTCCGCACTCGACCCGATCTCGACGCTCGCCATCGAGGACCTCATCGAGGAGCTGAAGAAGGAGTTCACGATCGTCATCGTGACCCACAACATGCAGCAGGCCTCGCGCGTCAGTGACAAGACCGCGTTCTTCAACATCGCGGGCACGGGCCAGCCGGGCCACCTCATCGAGTACGACGACACCGCGACGATCTTCTCGAACCCGTCCGTCAAGTCGACCGAGGACTACGTCTCGGGTCGCTTCGGGTGATCGACGCCACGGCCGTCTGCTGACGGTCCGGCCGGGAGGCCCGGTGCACGTCCGCCACGGACGGCACCGGGCCTCCTGCATTGCGTCCACGACCGCCCCGCCGCCGGACCCGACGAGGCCGACCGGACCCGACGAGGCCGACCGGACCCGACGAGGCCGACCGCACACGACGAGCCACCGGCCCCGACGAGACTGCCCCGCACACGACGACGCCCCCGTGACCGATGTGGTCACGGGGGCGTCGTCCTGAACCGTCAGGGGCCGGTCACGCCTCGGACGTGGGGACGGCGACGACCGGCTTGGTCGTGGGCTGCTTCGAGCCCCCGGCCGGCTCGACCGTGATGCCGATCATGTCGCCGGTGCCCATGGTGCCGCGGAGGACGGCCGAGCGGACGCCACCGTCGACGTCGTCCATCAGGCCGGCTGCCGTGATCGTGCCGCCGGACTCCGGCGAACCGATGTACCAGAGCTCGTACGTCTTGTCCTTCGGCGCCGCACTGACACCGTCGAGGATGACCGCGGACCGCTGCAGCTGCCCGGACCACACGACGGTGGCGGTGCCGCCGCCCTTGACCTTGGCGGTGCTGCGCTGGAAGTCCGGGGCCGCGTAGATCTGGTCGAGACCGGAGGCGGCCTGCGTGGTCGCCGGCGCTCCCCCGTCGTCCTGCAGCAGCGTGCCACCGACGCCGAAACCGACGCTGAGGAGCACGACGGCGCCGGCCGCAGCCATGCTGAGCATCGCGGCGGGACGCTGGAACCAGCGGGCCCGAGCGGTCGACGCGGCGCGACCCGGGGCGGACCGCAGGTCGGTGACCGGTGTGGCGGACGTGACGTCCGGGGCGGACGCGTGGCGGGCCTCCCGGTCGGGTTCCGGCGTGACGCGGGAGTCGTCCAGGGCGGGCAGCTGCGGCGTCGTCTGGATCTTCGCCAGCAGCGAGGTCCTGAGGGACGCGGACGGCTCGATCGGCGACACCGCGAAGGCGAGGGCCAGTGCGGTCTCGCGCAGGGAGTCGGACTCGCGCTGCAGCTCCGGGGAGTCGGACAGCGCCCGCTCGACGGAGGCACGCTCGTCGTCGGTCAGTGCGTTCAACGCGTGCGAGCCGGTCATCAGCTCGGGGTCGTCGTGACGGTCGGTCATGACGTCACCCCCATCTCGTCGCGGAGTCGGATCATCCCGTCGCGGAGACGGGTCTTGACGGTGCCGATCGGCACCCCGAGCTTCTCAGCCATCTCGCTGTGCGAGAACCCGCCGTAGTAGGCGAGCTGCACGGCCTGACGCTGGAACTCGGTGAGGCGGGACAGTGCCCGGCTGACCCGTTCGTGTTCGAGTCGGATCTCGACGGACTCGGACACCGAGTCGAAGTCGGTCTCGAAGTCGCGGATGCCGATCTTGGTGTCGCGGTCACGGGAGGACTGCGACGCCCGGACCCGGTCGACCGCTCGGCGGTGCGCCATCGTGAGGACCCAGCTGGCGGCACTGCCGCGGGCCTGGTCGAAGCGGGTGGCCTGCTGCCAGACCTCGAGGAAGACCTCTTGTGTGACCTCTTCCGACTGGGCGCGGTCCTTGAGGAGCCGCGTCACGAGTCCGAGGACCCGACCGGAGAGTTCGTCGTACAGGTCGGCGAAGGCAGCCTGGTCGCCGGTCGCGACCCGACTGAGCAGGTCGTCCGCCGACACCGGCTCCGGCGCGGCGGGAGTCCAACCATCCATGTCGCCTTCCACGAGAGTGAGCATTGCAGGTTTTCCTCCTTCCCGTGTGTACGGCGTCCACCGCGCGCTCTGGACAGAGCGCTCGGCGACTGCGGTCGCGGTGGTCATCAGCTGGTCCCGTTCGGATCGGGTCGCGGCAGCGGTCGCTGCGCGGATGGTGCCGGTCGGTGTGACGAGGTCCCCGGACGACCCACAGGGAATTGACCCGCGAGCGGGCCCGGGTCGTCCGGGGACCTCGTGTGGGACGTCTTGCGACTCCCACGGTGATGATTCGGCACCGTCGCCCCGTCGGATTGGGTCGGGGCGGAAATGCGTGAGGAACGCTTCGGATCGAGGTGGGTCGCTGTCGGACCGAGGTGGGCCGCTGCCGGACCGAGGTGGGTCGACGGTGTGGGCCGGGACGCGCCTCCCGGCCGGTCGCTCCGCGCGCGACGGCGCGCCCGGGGGCCGGATCTGTCCACCGAGAGTGAACACCTGGGGACGACGCGGCAGACGTCTCGTACACTTGGAGATGCCGGGCCGCAGCAAGCCCCGGGCTCCAATATTCGCCGCTTCGAGCGGCCTCGCGCCGAGAGGCGCTTTCTGCGGCCCGGTCTTCTCATGTCCGGATCCGGACGGTTCCCGCGCCACGGCCGGGAGGCGCGTCAGCGGTCCGCCCGTCGGCTCACCGTCGTGGGTGGCTGCGTCTGTGTCGGGCTGTGCCCGCCCTGTCCGTGTCGGGCCGTGCCCGCCGCGCCGTCCGCGTCAGTCGAGGCTCTCGCGACGCCACAGCGCCGCCGCGGCCGACAGGTCCTCGGCCAGCTCCGCCAGCCGGAGGGCGCGCGTCGTCAGCGCCGAGGCACGCTCCGCGGCCGAGACGTCGGCGTCGTCCGCCACCGAGGTCGCGCCCGCCGCCGTCAGCCGCGCGAACGCCGCTCCGCGCTCGAGCGCCACCGCGAAGTCCCCCGTGTAGAGGCCGTGCAGGATCCGGTCCGACAGGGTCAGGATCTCCGCCGGCCCCGTCGGTTCCTCGGCACCCGCGACCGCCTGGTCGATCGTGCCGATCAGCTCCGTGCCCCGCTCGAAGAGGTACGCGATCTCCTCCGGGTTCTGCCGGATCACGGTGCGGACCAGGTAGATGCGCCACAGCGCCCCGGGCAGGGTGTGCGGACCCACGCGGGCCCAGAGCTCCGCGATCGCCTCGATGCCGTGCACGTCCGTGTAGGTGACCAGGCGCTCGACGACGGCCGGGTCCGGGTCCGCGCGCACCCGGTGCAGCAGGGCGTTGGCGGTGTCGTGGGCGACGCGGTTGACCAGCGCCGGGTCCTCACCACCCTGGAGGGCAGCGAACTCGGCATCGGTGAACTGGACGGGACGGTGGTGTTCGCGAGGCACCGCGACAGTGTAGGCGCTGCTCTCCCGATACCCTTGGGGGCGAGGGCCTCTAGCTCAGTTGGTAGAGCACCGGACTTTTAATCCGAGGGTCGTGGGTTCGAGCCCCACGGGGCCCACCTCTGGTCAGACCGCCCTTCAAGATGACGAGTGTTCGGTTCCGGCCCGCGCCCTCGTAAGATCGAGGCATGCGCGATCGCCCAGCGGGTCGGATCGGTTCGCTCGACGGCCTGCGTGGTGTCGCTGCGGCCGTCGTCCTGATCCACCACTCACTGCTGACGATCCCGTCGTTCGCGAACGGCAACCTCCACCTGCCCGTCCCGGAGAGCCGGTCCTGGCTGGTGTACACACCGCTGCACGTCTTCTGGGCCGGTGGCGAGGCGGTCTTCGTCTTCTTCGTCCTCAGCGGGTTCGTGCTCACGCTGCCGGCCCTCCGTCGCACCCAGGACTGGATCGCGTACTTCCCCGCACGACTCGTCCGGCTCTACGTCCCGGTGGTGGCCTCGGTCCTCGTCGCGCTCGTCCTGTTCCTCGTCGTCCCTCGAACGGGCGACCCGGGCGAGTCCGCCTGGGTGGCCCGGCACGCGGACACGCTCAGCCTGCACGGGCTCGTCGGGGACCTGACGCTGCTCTCGCCGACCCGGATGAACAGCCCGCTCTGGTCGCTCACGTGGGAGGTCGCCTTCTCGCTCCTCCTGCCGCTGTTCGTCTCGATCGCTGCCGTCACGCGCCGGCACTGGTGGATCACGGCGCTCGTCGCGGCGCTCCTGTCGACAGCCGGGCACCCGCTCCGCCTGCAGTGGCTGACGTACCTGTCGATGTTCCTGGTCGGCTCGGCCGTGGCCGCGGGCTGGGAGCGCATCCCGCAGGTCCGGCGGCTGGTCGGTTGGGTGCTGCTCGTGGCGAGCGTGCTCGGGCTGACCTGCGGGTGGTGGTACCCGCGGGAGGCCCCCGGCGCGCTGTTCGGATCGACGGTGATCCTGCTCTCCGCCGCCGTGCTGGTCGTGCTCGCGGGCAAGTGGCTCCCCGCCGAGCGCGTGCTGCTCGGCTCGGTCCCGCGGACGCTCGGCCGGATCTCCTTCAGTCTGTACCTGGTCCACGAGCCGATCGCCGTCAGCATCGCGGAGCTGGTACCGGACGCACACCCGTGGATCGCCCCGCTCCTGACGATCCCGCTCGCACTCGTCGCGGCGGTGTTCTTCGCCCGGTTCGTCGAACTGCCGGCACACCGTCTGGCGAAGCAGGTCTCCCGGCGTCTCTCCGGTGATCCCTCGGCCGCTCGCGGACGACGTGCCGCCGGGGTGGCCGAGGCCACGGGCACCTCCGGCGGGCACCGGACACCCACACCGACGGATCCGTAGGCTCCGCACCGTGTCGACTCGGAGCAACGGCGGTGCTGGCCGTGCCCGGCGGCCGAGGACGGTCGCGATCGCCCTGGCAGTGCTCGGGGTCGCCGTCTCGGTCGCCCTGCCGTCATCGGCGCCGCGGTCGTCGTGTCCGCCGGACCAGGCGCGCGCGAGTACGGCGACGGCCAGTGCCCTGGCGGCGGGCTCGCGGGTCCTGGTCATCGGGGACTCGTACACCCGGGGACGCGGCTCGTCCGACGGCATGACGGGGTGGGCGCAGATGCTCTCCGCCGACTCCGGGTGGGACAGCACGATCGACGGGCGTCCCGGCACCGGGTACGTGAACCCCGGCCCCAGTCGTTCCCGGTCCGACACCTACCTGCCACGGATCGTCGCCGACGCGGAGGCCGACCCCGACCTCGTGATCGTGCAGGGCAGCCAGAACGACTGGACCGTCGGCGAGGCCGACCTCCGCCGGCGGGTCGAGGAGACGCTCCGCCAGGCGGTCGCCCAGTGGCCCCGCGCGCTGCTCGTCGCCATCGGCCCGTCGGCACCCCGTCCACGGGCCGACTCGACGGGCAGCATCGACGCCGCGGTCCGCGCCGGTGCGCGATCGGCCGGTGTGCCGTACATCGACCCCGTCGCGGAGCACTGGTTCACCTCCATGAACAGTCCGACGTACGCGGCGTCGGACGGCGAGCACCTGAACGACGCCGGCTACCGGTACCTCGCGCGCCGCATCGACACCGCGTTGCGTGCCGTCGGCACGACCTCCCCGGAGTGCCGCGCCCGCTGAACCTCGTGGCCCGATCGGCAGTTCGCACCGCGGACAGGATGCTCGTTGTGGGGGTACCCCGGCACGGCGACGATGTGATGTGGTGCTGACATGCCCAGCCCCACCATGGACTCCGCACCGCACGACGACGTCTTCACCCGTACACAGATCGTCGACGCGATGATCCGGGTGCTCCACGAACTGCCCCTGCACGAAGTCACCCCTGCCCGCGTCGCCGACGAGGCGAACGCCACCCCCGAGACCCTCGACGCGTCGTTCCCGAGCTGGGACGGCCTGCTCCTGGCGACGATCGACCGGTGGAACGACCGCCGCACGACGCCGCTGACGCCCCTCGCCGCCGAGTTCGGGACCATCCGGTTCCTCCGCGCGATCGTCACCGCCAACGTCGAGGACCCGTCGCTGATGCGCTTCCTGACCTCGACGCTGAACATCGCCGCAGCGCCGAAGCACCCGCTCGCGCCGATGCTGCACGCCCGCTGGCGCAAGTTCCACGCCTTCGTGCAGCAGAGCCTCATGCAGGACATCGCCGCCGGTCGGGAGCCGCACACGATGGAACCGTCCCGCGGTGCCGAGCAGCTCCTGGCCACGTACGAGGGGCTCCAGCTGCAGTCCATGGTCCGGCCGGAGATGGACCTGCTCGAGTCGTTCGACCGTGCGGTGACGCGTCTGCGCGAGGGATGGTCCCGCGAGTACGTGCCGCCGGTGTGGGACCTGGGCCGCGCCAGCTGACGTCTCGGGGTACAAGTCGTCCCCAGGTGATCCATGGCCGGCGCTCTGTCCACATCCGTGCACCGCTCAGCCGGCTGGTGGATTCGCCTCGATATGGTCGTTCCTGGTTCCGCTCACCGCGGGACACCAGCACTGAACGAACCACACCGAACGGGGTACATCGTGATCGAGCCCATCGACGCCACGCAGACCAGCTCCACCGGTGACGCGCGCCGCCTCGTGGAGCTCGCCGCCGCCACCGGGACGACCATGAGCGACGAGCTGCTGCTCGACGCGCTGCGGCGCGGCGCCGCGGTCAGCGTCCGCCACATCCGCAAGGACTTCACCGAGGTCGCGACCGCCACCACCGTGCTCGGGTACGTCGTCCGCCAGCGCAAGGACTTCCTCGCGCTGCGCGGCGACGACCCGGCATGGGCGCAGGAGATCGGTCGCTACCCCAGCGAGTCACTCGCCGTCGAAGCCCTGCGGATGCGCCGGGGCTGACCGGAAGTCGCGACGGCGACCGCCCAGCCAGCCAGCCAGTGACGGCGTGTCAGGACCAGACGCGGCGGATCCCCCACGAGCCCGTCCAGGTCTCGTCGGCTCCCAGCCAGCGCAGCCCCTCGCCCGAGTTCAGCGCGTCGGCGGGTGCGGTCATCGGCTCGACGGCGACCGCCAGCCCCTTGCCGTCACCGCGGGGGAACTCGCGCGACGTGAAGACCTGCACGTAGGGGAACGAGGCGTCCTGCCACAGCTCGACACCGTCGCCCTCCGGCCCGTGCAGGGTCGTGCGGCGGATGCCCTCGTCGTCCGGCGTCACGTCCGTGTAGGCGGTGTCCAGGTCGGAGTCGCCCGCACGGCGGCCCGCGCGGAGGTCCAGGTCGGTGCCCGCGACGGGCTGCGTGCCGTTCGGGATCTTCCGGTCGTCGACGGTGAACGCCGTCGCTGCGTCCAGCCGGATGACCAGGTCCTCGGCCGGGGTGTCGCCGGCGCGCAGGTACGGGTGCGACCCGATGGCGAACGGCGCCGGGCGACCCGAGCGGTTCGTCACCGTGTGGGTGATCCGGATGCCGTCCTCGACCAGCTCGTGGTGCACGCGGGTCTCGAGGGTGAACGGCCAGCCGTGCTGCGGGTGGATCGTGGCCTGCTGCTCGATCGAGGACTCGGTCTGGTCCACCACGCGGTACGGCGCGAAGCGGAGCAGCCCGTGCGAGGCGTTGCCGTACTTCGGCTCCGAGATGTCCAACTGCTGGGTCGCCCCGTCGAGCTGCCAGGCACCACCGGCGACGCGGTTCGGCCACGGTGCGAGCACGATGCCGTTCGCGCCGGCCGGAGCCTCGCTGGCGGGGAACGGCTCGGTGAGGTCGAAGCCCGCGACCCGGAGTTCGCGGAGACCGGCGGCCACCTCGGTGACGACGGCCTCGACGACACCGTCCGGTCCGGAGTGCCGCAGGTGGTACTGACCGCCCGTGGGGGCTGCTGTGCTGGCCGCTGTGCTCATGGTGTCTGCTTCCTCTCCGATGCGCGGGTCGTCCCCGCTGGTCCGTCCGCGACGACCACGTGGACGCCGGCCGCCCGGATCAGGTCGACCGCGTCCGCGCTGACGCCCGCGGTGACGACGACGTCGACGTCCTGCAGCGTGCTCACCACGCCGATGTCGGCCCGGCCGAACTTCGAGCCGTCCGCGACGACGACGGTACGCCTGCCCGCCGCCGCGAGGACCCGCTTCGCCTCGGTCTCGGGCAGGTTCACGTTGGTCAGGCCGTGCGCCACGTCGAGCCCGGTGCCGCCGAGGAACACCAGGTCCGCGGACAGCATCGGCAGCACGGTCGCGTTGAACGGTGCGACGAGCGAGTGCTGCAGCGGCCGGAGCGTGCCCCCGGTGACGACGACGGTGAACCGCGGGACGGCCCGTTCGAGTGCGAGCGCGGTGGTGAGCGAGTTCGTGACGACGGTGACGTCGACCAGGTCCTCGCGGGCGACGAGGGCCTCGGCGACGGCCGCGGGCGTGGTGCCGACGTCGAGGACGATGCACTGCCCGGAGCGCACCAGGTCCGCCGCGGCCCGGCCGATCGCGGCCTTGGCGGTGCTGTTCTCGACGGCGGTCTCCTCGAGCGGACGCTCGCGCGACCCGGCCCCGAGGCGGACGGCACCGCCGTGCACCCGGCGGATCCGGGCCTCCCGGTCGAGCGCAGCCAGGTCCTGGCGGACCGTCACCTCGCTCGTGCCGACGGCGGCGGCCAGCGCGGCGGTCCGGACCATTCCCGGGGCACCGTCCAGGAGCGCGACGATGCGGTCCTGCCGCAGCAGCGCGGGCAGGACGGGAGGCTCGTCAGACGTCACAGCACGAGTTTCGTCTGCTTCCACTTGCTTTCGCAACCCTTCGCGCGCGGGTAGAGTGCAGCGGTGATCACGAAACGTGCGACGACGCTCGCGGACGGCCGCGACCTCTTCTACTTCGACGACGCCGACTCGACGCTGCCTGCTGAGCGCAGCATCGACGAGCGCGTCCTGGACCCGCGGCCGGCGACGGCCCGGATGCGCCAGGACGTCCTGACCGGCGAGTGGGTGTCGATCGCGAGCGCGCGGCAGAACCGGGTGTTCCTGCCGCCTGCAGACCAGGACCCGCTCGCGCCGCAGACGGCCGCGAACCCGTCCGAGATCCCGAGCCGGTACGACGTCGCGGTGTTCGAGAACCGGTCGCCGTCCTTCGGGCCCGACCTGGTCGGCGACGACGCGCCGTCGTCCCTCGAGTCGCTGTCGGACGTCGGCCTGAACCGGCAGCTCCGCTCGGTCGGCCGCTGCGAGGTCGTCTGCTTCTCCCCCGAGACCAGCGGCTCGTTCGCGTCGATCTCCGAGTCGCGTGCCCGCACCGTCGTCGAGGCCTGGGCCGATCGCACCGCCGCGCTGTCCGCGATGCCCGGCATCCAGCAGGTGTTCCCGTTCGAGAACCGGGGCGAGGCGATCGGCGTCACCCTGCACCACCCGCACGGCCAGATCTACGCGTACCCGTACGTGACCCCGCGCACGCAGCGACTGCTGTCGTCGATCGAGCGCTTCGGCCCAGACCTGTTCGAGCAGCACCTGGCGAACGAGCGCGGCTCCGAGCGGGTCGTCCTCGCCGGTGAGCACTTCACCGCCTTCGTGCCGTTCGCCGCGCGCTGGCCCGTCGAGATCCACATGCTGCCGCACCGCCACGTGCCGGACTTCGCCGGGCTCACCGACGCCGAGAAGGACGAGCTCGCGCACCTGCACCTGCGGCTCACCCGCGGTCTCGACGCCCTCTACGGCGACCCGACCCCGTACATCGCCGCGTGGCACCAGGCCCCGGTGCACACCGGCCGCGACACCGTGCGCCTGATGCTGCAGATCACGTCCCCGCGTCGGTCGGCGGACAAGTTGAAGTTCCTGGCCGGCAGTGAGGCCGCGATGGGCGCCTGGATCGGTGACCTCGTCCCGGAGAAGGCCGCCGAGTTCATCCGAGGAGGGATCGAACGAGCATGACGTTCCAGCAGGTGTTCGGGTACGAGCCGGCGGTGCGGTACTCCGCCCCCGGCCGCGTCAACCTGATCGGTGAGCACACCGACTACAACGACGGGTACGTGCTGCCCTTCGCGATCGACCGCCGCACCACGTCGGACATCGCGCCGCGCGAGGACCGGGTCATCCGCGTCGCGTCGTCGTTCGACCCGGAGGGTGGCCCGGTGTCGCTGTCCCTCGACGAGCTCGAGCCCGCTCGCATGGCGGGTTGGTCGGCGTACGTCTTCGGCATCGCCTGGGCGCTCCGCGAGCAGGCCGGCGCGGATCTGTCGGACCGGACCGGATTCGACGTCTTCATCGACTCGGACGTTCCGGTCGGCGCGGGCCTGTCGTCGAGTGCCGCGATCGAGTGCGGTGTCGCCCTGGCGTTCACCGACCTGTGGGAGCTCGGACTCGACCGGAAGACCCTGGCCCGCGTCGGCCAGTACTCCGAGAACCACGCCGTCGGCGCCCCGACCGGCATCATGGACCAGTCCGCGTCGCTGCTCGGTGAGCAGGACGCCGTCGTGTTCCTCGACTGCCGCACGCTCGACACCGCCGTGGTGGACCTGGCGCTCGAGGCGAACGGCCTCGAGATCCTGGTCGTCGACACCCGCGTCGAGCACGCCCACGCGACCGGCGGGTACAAGGCCCGTCGTGACTCGTGCGAGAAGGGCGCCGAGGTGCTCGGTGTCCCCGCCCTCCGCGACGTGTCGGTCGACGATCTGCCGCGCGCCCAGGAGCTGCTCGACGACGAGACCTTCCGTCGGGTGCGGCACATCGTGACCGAGGACCAGCGCGTCCTCGACACCGTCCGGACGCTGCGCGAGCAGGGGCCCCGGGCGATCGGCTCGTTGCTCGTCGCCTCGCACGAGTCGATGCGCGACGACTTCGAGATCTCGGTGCCGGAGCTCGACCTGGCGGTGTCGACCGCCGTCGAGCACGGCGCCGTCGGCGCGCGCATGACCGGTGGCGGGTTCGGTGGCGCAGCCATCGCGCTCGTCGACCGGGAGGCCCGTGACCGGATCGCCGCGGCCGTCACCACCGCCTTCGCCTCGGCCGGGTACCGCGAGCCGACCGTGTTCACGGTGCACGCGGCGCAGGGCGCGCGGCGCGACGCGTAGCGCGCGCCCCCCGCCCCCGGGGCGGGGGCGGGCGCCGGGGCGGCTCTTATTAACAAAAACCCGCCCCCCCGGCGCACCCC
>NZ_JARUXD010000209.1:0-222 GCF_030433875.1 Curtobacterium sp. PsM8
CGGGGGCCGCTTCCACCGGGGGGCGGGGCCACTGGCCCCCCCACGCGCCGCCGTCCCCCGCCGCGGTCACCGGGGCGACCCCGCGCGCGACGGCGGCCCCGGCGATGCCCGCGGCCGCGCCGACTCCGGCCCCGGCGACGGCCAGCACCGCGCCGAGCAGCCCCCGGCGGGAGACCCCGCGACCTGTCTCTTATCAACATCTGACGCTGCCGACGATCAGTA
>NZ_JARUXD010000210.1:0-222 GCF_030433875.1 Curtobacterium sp. PsM8
CTTGGTCGTTCTTCCACCAGGCGGCGGCCGCGGGTGTGAGCGGGTGGTCGGTGGCGTCGTCGATGAGTATTTCGTTGTGGGGTTGGGGGGCCCAGACGCGGTAGCGGTCGGGAGTGGTCATGCGTGACCCTCCAGGATCTCGCCCTCGGCGTGGGCGGCGGTCTCGGTGGCTTCAGTGCTGGTGCTGGTGCTGGTGCTGCTCTTGGTGCTGGTGCCCGATGC
>NZ_JARUXD010000211.1:0-222 GCF_030433875.1 Curtobacterium sp. PsM8
AAATCTTAGTGTTCGTCGTCAGCGTCAGATGTGTATAAGATACATACCGAGAACCGTGCCGCCCTCGTCGAGGCTGCCCGTACCCTCCTGCAGGCCGACCCGGAGGCGTCGCTCGAGTCGATGGCCGCACAGGCGGGATTGTCCCGCCGTGCTTTTTAGGGACACTTCCCCTCCGGTGACGACCTCTTGCGCGTGGGGGGGGCGGGGGTAGCGTAACGCATC
>NZ_JARUXD010000212.1:0-220 GCF_030433875.1 Curtobacterium sp. PsM8
TCCGTCCGTCAGGGCATCGGCCGCTCGCCCGCGCGCACCTGCCCCGCCCCCCGCCGGAGCTCGTCGTCCTCAGGTGAGGCCTCGTCGTCGGGGCGCTCCGCCGCCGCGGCCCGCCCCTGCGCCGCCGCTGCGATGTCCTGGTCCCGCCACCGGGCCCGCGGGAAGTTCCGGGTGCCGTCGCGGCGCGGCAGCCGGATGGTCTCGTCGGCCGCGATGCCGG
>NZ_JARUXD010000213.1:0-220 GCF_030433875.1 Curtobacterium sp. PsM8
CGACTACATCACTTCGCATACCTTGTACTTCTACCTCTGGACCCCCCCCCAGCCCCCCGCCCCCCCCCCCCCGCCCGTCCGTTCTCGCCCCAGTAACCAGAGGAACCCGCTGTGCCCGACTCCATGACCATCACCGCAGCAACCGTCGACCCCGGCCTGCTAGAACTGCCGTGGGCCCTGCCGCACGACGCCTGGCCGGATGAGACGATCGTCGCGCAGC
>NZ_JARUXD010000214.1:0-220 GCF_030433875.1 Curtobacterium sp. PsM8
GCGAAGTACCACATGACCCCCCCGGCGGGATGGGTGGCCGATCGGCTGCGCCCCGGGTTCACCGGGGGTGCCTACCAGCTGTACTACCTGCACTCCGACGTCCACAACGGCGACGGCGGCTGGGACCACGTCTCCACGACCGACGGCGTCGACATCACCTTCGAAGGCACCGTCATCCCCCTCGAGACCGCCCTCCCCCCCGCGCCCCGTTGCACCCTCC
>NZ_JARUXD010000215.1:0-219 GCF_030433875.1 Curtobacterium sp. PsM8
ATTCAGGTTTTATCCCCCGTGCAGAGCGTTCACGTTTTCCACGACGTCGGGTTAATAGACGAGCCCACGATCTATCGTGACGCCGCGAAGATCACAGCCACGACTCGGTACGCAAGCCGGGCAAGAAGAGCGCTCGCAGTTTCGGCTTACACCGCGGACCGGATCGCGCAACTAGGCCTCAACGATCGCGTAACTCCCCAGCCGATCGAAGCCGAGCAC
>NZ_JARUXD010000216.1:0-217 GCF_030433875.1 Curtobacterium sp. PsM8
CCAGCTAATTAATAGTTAATTTTACCATATGAAAACTAGCCAAATTTTGAAACTATCCGTCGCCACCTTTTTTATCCTTTCTCTGGCTTTAACTGTCAGTGCTGAATGGAACCCACCTCCTGATAATCCACCAAGTCAAAACGCTCCGACTCCGATCAATGTTAGTGGTAGTCTTCAAGACAAAGCGGGTGGTTTGCGTATTTGGAACGCTCTGGTT